>NZ_JBSFWT010000054.1:0-52025 GCF_053594975.1 Streptomyces sp. NPDC002537 | reverse complement strand
CAGCTACCGCTGGGAGGTGCCCCCGGACGGAGTCTGGGGGAGGTAGCTGGGGGAGATTGAGGACAACGCGGCGAAGCCGTGTTGCGGGGTCCGGGGCGCAGCCCCGCGCAACGGACCCGCACCCGGGACACCCGGAGCGCCCAGCGGCAGCGGCTCGGCAACGACTAGCGGCAGCGGTCCACGGCCTCGATCGTCCGCGCCGCCTCACCCAGCGCGGCCCGCAGCACCGCAGGATCCGTCGCCTCGGAGAACGCGGCCTCGGGCGCGACCAGCCAGCCCGTACCGGTGATGGGCGGCGGCTCCGCCTCGTCCAGCCGGAAGCCCCGGCCGTTCGTCTGGGTGCAGGCGCTGCCCGGGACGTCCCACGCGTCCGCCGTGCCGGGCGGCACCAGGAAGCCGAGGGTGTCGCACTCGCCGTCGTGCAGCACCGGGCCGACGCCGTCGCGCAGCCGCAGGATGTCGACCGCCTCCAGGCCCTGCCGGGCGGGCACGGTGACCAGGTCGCAAGGGCCGGCCTCGACGGCCTCCCCCGCGGCGCACGGGGACGGGCTGTGGTCCTCGCGCGGCTGGTGCAGGGCCGTCGTCCGCGAGCTGCTGATGTCCACTCCGGCCTCCACCAAGGGAAACCCCTCCTCCGCCGTGCCAGCCGTGTCCGCTCCGCGCAGAGCGCGCTACACCGGTACAACGCGCGAAGGGCGTCAACGGCAACGGTGCCGGGCCGTCACAAAGGATGGCACTTCATGGCGGATCGTAAGTGAGATATCCGTTTTGTAGGAGATTTACGGGAGAACGGCCGCTGGCGGAGGGCGCGTTGCCGGTACGGTCTTCTCCGCCGATCCGGCAGCCGAACCACGAGAGGGGCCGATCATGGCCTCGTCCCACGCGTCCTCGCCGTCACCACCGCCCCGCCCGAACACGGCCTTCCGGCAGTTGCGGGGAACGCTGTCGCCGGGCGAGTTCGCGGCGGCCGTGCGGCGCGCGGCCCGGGAGATCGGCGAGCAGGTCTCGTGCGACGCGCGCTACGTCGGGCGCGTGGAGTCCGGGGAGATCCGCTGCCCCAACTACGCCTACGAGCGGGTGTTCCGGCATATGTTTCCCGGCAGGGAACCGGCGGACATGGGTTTCTCGCCGCGGAACGTGGTACGCGGCAAGAGGGCGTGCGCATCCGCCGAGGCACCGCCCCATGAGCCCGCGGGAGCGGCCGGCGGCCGGGCCCCGGGCGCTGCCGGTATCCCCTTCGAGAGCCACAAGGAGAGCGACGTGTTGCGTCGCGCGTTCATGACCAGCGGCACGGCCACCGTGGCGGCCGTCTCCCTGGGTGCCTCGCTGGGCGCCGCCCCGGGCATCCCCGTACCGCGCCGGGCCGGGGAGGCGGAGGCGGCGGCCGTGGAACAGGCCGTCCGCCGCATCCGGCTGCTGGACGACCGGCACGGCGCGGACGGCCTCTACCGGCGCGCAGCCCGGCCGTTGAAGGTCGCGTACGAGCTGCTGGACGCGGACACCCGGCGGCAGTCGGTCGCGGACCGGCTGCACGCGGGGGCGGGGGAACTGGCGATCTCCGTGGGCTGGCTCGCGCACGACTCGGGCCGCTTCGCGGACGCCCGCTCGCACTACGCGGAGGCGCTCGCCACCGCGCGGGTCGCCGGGGATCCGGGGCTGGAGGCGCACGCCTTCTGCAACACCTCGTTCCTCGCGCGGGACGCCGGGCGTCCGCGGGAGGCCGTACGGGCGGCGCAGGCGGCGCAGCGGGCCGGGCGGCAGTTGTCGTCGCCCCGGCTGATGTCGCTGCTGGCGCTGCGGGAGGCGGGCGGCTGGGCCGGGCTCGGGGACCGCGGCGCGTGCGCGGCGGCGCTGGCGCGGGCGCGCACACTGTTCGAGCGCGGGGCGGCGGACGCGGACCCGGAGTGGATGACGTTCTTCGGCGCGGCGGAGCTGGAGGGGCTGGAGGCGCAGTGCTGGTCGGTGCTGGGCGAGTGGACGCGCGCCGCGGAGCACGCGCGGCGCGCGGTCGATCTCCAGGACGCGCACTTCGCGCGCAACATCGCGCTGTTCACCACCCAGTTGGCGGGCGACCTCGCCCGCGGCGCACGACCGGACGCGGCCGCCGCCGCGGGGAACCGGGCCCTGGACGCGCTGGACGGCATCCAGTCCACGCGGATCCGTTCGATGCTGGCCGCCACGGCGCGAGTGCTGCGCGGCTGCCCTAAAGAGGCGGGTGGCTTCCTGGACCGGTACGCGGCCACGACCGGCCGTTTCTGAGCAGCGGGACCGGGGGCGGGGCCCGGCGGGAACCGCCTACGCCAAGTGGCCCGTGTCGTTCCAGCGCTCGATGGCAGGGGCCCCGTAGGCCCAGCCCAGGATGGACAGCGACGTCGGGTCGAGCCGGACGCGGGCCGCGAAGGAGGCGTCGAAGCCCAGCCAGCGCGCCCCGATCGTGCGCAGGATGTGCCCGTGGGCGAAGATCAGCACGTCGCGCTCCGCCGAGCGCGCCCATGCGACGACCTGGTCCGCGCGGGCGCTGATCTCCGCGAGGGTCTCGCCCTCGGGGACGCCGTCGCGCCAGATGAGCCAGTCGGGGCGGCCGGCCTTGATCTCGCCCGGGGTCATGCCCTCGTAGGCGCCGTAGTCCCACTCCATCAGCGCGTCCCACTCGGTGGCCCGGTCGCCGAAGCCGGCCAGCTCGCAGGTCTCCTTGGCGCGCACCAGGGGGCTCGTCCGGATCTCGACGTCCCGCAGGCCGTCCCAGGGCGCGCGGTGCAGCCGCTCGCCGAGCAGCTTGGCGCCGCGCCTGCCCTCGTCGAGGAGCGGGATGTCCGTGCGGCCGGTGTGCTTGCCGGAGAGCGACCACTCCGTCTGTCCATGCCGGGCCAGCAGGATGCGCGGTGCCATGACGAAGGCCCCTTCAGAAGATCTCGGTGATTATTCGGTGATTTTGGCTACAGATCGTGGCAGATATTTACAAGCTCCGACAGAAACGAGCCGCTCGTCCTCCATCATCGCTCACACCCGCCACAGGCAACCCTCCAGCCAATCCCGACGTCTCCCCCCTCGCACTCCGCCCCCTGTCGCCGAACAACGGGCGAACTCGGCGTTTCCGATAAGTCGCGGGGCGGTGTGCGACGGATGCGGCGTACACCGTACGGTTGCATGCGCGCTTGTTGGCCGCCTGAACACATGGAGAGCGTCCGGATGTACCGCACCGCACCACAGGGGAAGCGGCCGCGCTGGTGGACCGAGCTGCCGTTGATCGCCGTGGTGTACGCGCTGTACTCGGCGGGCCGCCTGCTGGTCAGGGGCGATGTGCAGTCGGCCGTCGATCACGGTCTGGCGATCCTCGACCTCGAGAAGACCTTCCGAATAAATTTCGAGCACCCGCTCAACCGGCTGTTCACGGACCACCCGGCCCTCGGCATACCCGCCGACTTCGCCTACGCGTCCCTGCACTACGTCCTCACCCCCGCGCTCCTGGTCTGGGCCTTCAAGCGCCGCCCGGCCGACTACCGCTTCCTGCGCAGCTGGCTGATGATCGCCACCCTCATCGGCCTCATCGGCTTCACGCTCCTGCCCACCTGCCCGCCCCGGCTGCTGGACCCCGCCGAGGGGTTCGTCGACACGATGCGGACGTACGCGTCGTACGGCTGGTGGGGCGGTGACGCCAGCGCCCCGCGCGGCCTCGGCGGGATGACCAACCAGTACGCCGCCATGCCGAGCCTGCACGTCGGCTGGGCCCTGTGGTGCGGCGTCGTGCTGTTCCGTTACGGCCGGACCACGTGGTCGAGGATCGCCGGCGTGGTCTATCCGCTGGCCATCGCGCTCGTGGTGATGGGCACCGCCAACCACTACTTCCTGGACGCCGTCGCCGGGTGCGCCGTCATGGGCGTCGGGCTGCTGCTGGCCCGGCCCGCGGTGCGGGCCGCCGACCGGATCCGGGGCCGGTTCTCCCGGCCGACAGGCAAGGAAACCACCGGTACGCCCGCGGATGTCGGTGCCGGATGCGAGACTTCGGCAGGTACAGCGCACTCCCGGGCCGCGGCCTCCGGCGCACCGGCCGGAGACGGCTCCCGGGGCGCGCCGGAGAGACTTCGCAAGGCGGAGGCCAGTGACCAGATCCCTCGACAGCCGACCCCCGACGAGGCCGGGGACAACCGTCCCGACGGCGCTGCGGCAGCGGCTCGCTGAGCTCCGCGGGCCGGGCACCGCGGCCCGCCCGCTGGACGCCCGCGCCCTGGCGGCCCTGGCCGCGAACCCGGGCTGCCGCCGCCGGGTGCTGCTCGACGGGGCCGGGGTCGACAAGGGCGCGCTGGCGCGGGCCCTGGGCGCACCGGCCTCCTTCGGGCAGTCGCAGTTCGCCCTGGCGCGCGGCCACTCCTTCGAGAAGCGGGTCAAGGCCGACGGCGGCGCCGCGCTGACCGGCCTGCTGCACGAGCGGCTCGGTGACGGCTCGCCCCCGCCGGAGCCGGGTTCCGTGGCCGTGCCCGACCTGTCCGCCGCCGGCCCCGAGGGCCGCACGGCCCGTACCGCCCTGGCCCTGCGCGAGGCCACCGGCGCCGGGCGCTGGACGCTCCTGGACCACCCTCTGCTGGCGCTGGACGTCGCCGGGACCCCCGCCTACCTGGAGCCGGACGCGGTGGTCGTGCACCCCGACGGCGGCTGGACCGTCGTGGAGATCAAGTCCTTCGCGATGGTCGACGGCGCGGCGGACCCGGCCAAGGCGGGTGCGGCGGCCCGGCAGGCGGCGGTGTACGCCCTCGCCCTGGAGGAGGTGGCGGCCCGGATCGCGGAGCCCTCCCCGCGCGTGCACGCGCGCGTGCTGCTCGTCTGTCCCAAGGACTTCTCCAACCTCCCCGCCGCCGAACTCGTCGACGTGCGCAAGCAACTCGCCACCACCCGGCGGCAGCTCACCCGGCTGTCCCGGGTCGAGGACATCGCCGCGGGGCTGCCCGCGGGCACCACCTTCGACCTGTGCCCCGCGGAGGACGGCCGCACGGCCACCCGGCCGGCCGGCGAACTGCTGGCCGCCGTCGAGGCGGTCGAGGCGGCGTACGCGCCGGAGTGCCTGGCCGCGTGCGAGCTGGCCTTCCACTGCCGCGCCCGGTCCCGGGAGGCGGGCGCCGTGGAGTCGCTCGGGCGCGGGCTGCGCGGCGAGCTGGGCGGCCTGACCACGGTCGACGCGGTGCTCGCCGCCGCCCGGAGCGAGGCGGGCGACCCGGAGGACCCCGCCGTCGCCGCCCTCCGTCGCGCGGCCGCCCTGCGCACGGAAGCGCTGGCCCTGTCCGGCACGGGTACGGAGGCCGCCGGATGACACCCAGCCGTACGGGCTCCCGCCGTACGAAGCCCCGCGTCCCCGCCTCCGTCCGGACGGAGGCCGCATGTCGCTGATCACCGCGCTCGCGCGCATGGAGGCCGTACGGGAGGGCAGGGCCCGCCCGCTGACGACCGTGCGGCACCGGCACCTGGCGGAGCGGCCCCTCGTCCTCGTACCGCTCACCACCGCCGGTGAGGCGGGCGCCCCGCTCGGCGCGCTCGTGGGCACCGACCGGGACGCCCCGCGGCTGCTGGTGGTGCCCCAGCCGCGCGACCGCGACCTGCGCTCCGCGTTCCTCGCGGAGCTGGCCGACGCCGTGCTGCCCTACGTCGAGGGCTTCGCCGACGCGGTGGAGACGGAGGAGCGCAAGGAGACCGACCCGGCGACCGGGAAGAAGGTGCCCGTCGAGGTCGAACTGTGCGCCGACGCGCCCCAGTTGCTGGTGCCGGGCGCGGCGGGCGTGGAGTACGTCCGGCTGCTGGGCCGCTCCATGCGCTTCCGCCGCACCGCCGAGCAGGACCCGGAGGCCCTCTTCCCGGCGCCCCCGCGCGTGCCGCTGCTCGGGCGCTGGCTGACGCACTTCGGGGAGCGGGCGCGGGTGCCCGGTTCGTCGCTGCTGATGCCGATGACGCGGCTCCTCGCCCGGCACTGGGCGACGGGGCAGAGCAATCTGGAGGACCAGCACCTGGGCGCGCTGCTCGCCTGGCTCGCCCCGCCGCCGGGGACGACCGGCGCCGAGGCGGCGCTGCGCGCGGAACTCGCCCGGGACGCTGAGGGCCTGCTGCTCTGCCCGCCCGCCGGCCCCGCCACGGACCCCGCCTTCGACAACAGGAAGCTGGCGCCCGCGACGGCCCGCTACGACCGTGCCCGCGCGGAGGCGGCGGAGGCCACGGCCGCACCGGCCGCCGCGCCGCACTCGGGCACGTCGATGGCGAAGGCCCGGCAGCGCGCCGCGAACAGCGCGCTGGAGAGCGCCGAACGGGAGATCCGCGCCCTCCTGACGTCCCAGCTGCGCCCCACCTGGGACGCCGTGTGGCAGGGCGTCGACCTGCTGCGGGCCCTGCCCGAGGGCGAGCGGGTCGCCGAGCGGTGGAAGCGCGACCGCTGGTCGTACACCACGCACCGCGACCGCGTACGGGCCGGGGAGCCTCCCCAGCCGCGGCGGGACGACGCGGTGACCGCGGCCCGGAAGCTGGCGGCACGGGAGACGGCGCTGACGCGGCTGGACGCGCAGGAGGCGCTGGACGATCCGCTGGTGATGGCCGCGCGGCGGCTGGCGGGCGAGGCGTTCGCGGGGGAGGTCGTCGAGGTGGTCATGGAGTACTCGGAGGCGAAGGTGCCGCGCCCGCGCCCGCTGGTGACGGTGCGCACGGACGACGCGCCGCTGCTGTCCGGGGGCACGAAGCTGTACCGGGCGCTCGGCGGGACCGCGCAGACCGCGGAGTTCGTGGGGCCGGTGCCGGACGAGCCGGGTGCGCTGACGGTCCGGCTGACCGGCGGCATGGGCCGGGGCAAGGTGCCGGAGCCGGGGTCCGTGCCGGAGAAGGGCGACCGCGTCTGCTGGACGCTCTTCGAGCACTCCCCCCGCGGCGGCCCCGAACTGCCCGACCCCGAGCGGACGCCCTGGACCCACGGCGGCCCGCCGGACGGAACGGCGGACGCGCCGGACCCGGTGACCGCGGAGGACCACCTGTGAAGGCGACCGGAGCAGTGCCCCCCGTCCCGGCGCCGCGCACCCGTACCGCCGCCTTCGACCCCTCCGCGGCGGCCGCCGCGGCGACCGGGGCGATCCTGCGCGACACCCTGCACGGCGCGCACCGCGGTGTCGTCGTCGACTCCCCGCCGGGCGCGGGCAAGTCGACGCTGGTCGTGCGGGCGGCACGGGAACTGGCCGCCGCGGGCCGTCCGCTGATGATCGTCGCGCAGACCAACGCCCAGGTCGACGACCTGGTGCTGCGGCTGGCGGAGAAGGACCCGGAGCTGCCGGTCGGGCGGCTGCACAGCAACGAGGCGCGGCCCTACGACCTGGCGCTCGACGCCCTCCCGTCGGTGGTGAAGTCCGCGCGGGCGGCCGATCTCGCGGGGCTCGACGTCGTGGTGTCCACGGCCGCGAAGTGGGCGCACACCAAGGTCGCCGAGCCCTGGGGGCATGCGATCGTCGACGAGGCGTACCAGATGCGGTCGGACGCGCTGCTGGCGGTGGCCGGGCTCTTCGAACGGGCGCTGTTCGTGGGCGACCCGGGGCAGTTGGACCCGTTCAGCGTGGTCGGCGCCGAGGGCGCGGCGCAGTGGGCCGGGCTGTCGTACGACCCGTCGGCGAGCGCGGTGTCCACGCTGCTCGCCCACAATCCGGGCCTGCCGCAGCACCGGCTGCCGGTCTCCTGGCGGCTCCCCGCTTCGGCCGCGCCCCTGGTGTCGGCGGCCTTCTATCCGTACACGCCGTTCCGCAGCGGCACGGACCACGGCGACCGGCGGCTGGCCTTCGGGGTGCCGTCGGACGGCTCGGCGGCGGACCGCGTGCTGGACGAGGCCGCCGCGTCGGGCTGGGGGCTGCTGGAGCTGCCCGCCCGGCACACGCCGCGCACGGACCCGGAGGCGGTCGGCGCGGTGGCGCTGGTCGTCCGGCGGCTGCTCGACCGGGGCGGGGCGGCGACGAGCGAGCTCCCGCCCGGCCCGGTGCCGCTCACGGCGGACCGGATCGCGGTGGGCACGGCCCACCGCGACCAGGCGGCCGCCGTCCGGCACGCCCTGGCCGGGCTGGGTGTCCCGGACGTGACGGTGGACACGGCGAACCGGCTGCAGGGCCGGGAGTTCGACGTGACGGTGGTGCTGCACCCGCTGTCGGGCCGGCCGGACGCGACCGCCTTCCACCTGGAGACGGGCCGCCTGTGCGTCCTGGCCTCACGGCACCGGCACGCGTGCGTGGTGGTGGGCCGCGCGGGCGTCGACACGCTGCTGGACGAACACCCGTCGACGGAGCCGGTGCAACTGGGAGTGACGATGAAGTTCCCGGACGGCTGGGAGGCGAACCACGCCGTGTGGGCACACCTGCTGGAGCACCGGGTGCGGTGGCGGGGCTGACGAACGCCGGACGAAGTCCGGCACGCCGCCGGAGGCGGCCGAAGAACACAGCCCGGACGGCTGGGAGGCGAACCACGCCGTGTGGGCGCACCTGCTGGAGCACCGGGTGCGGTGGCGGGGCTGACGCCGGGATCGGCGCGGGGCCGGTCCGGGGCGCTCACCTGAGAGCCGGAAACCCCTCCCCCGTGGGCGCACTTGCGCGGCGCAGGACAATGGATGGCGGTGCAGACGATCCTGGAGGTATGTACATGTGCGAGCCGAAGCAGGCTCCCGGCGCGCGCGACAGCGGTCCGCGCCGCTTGAAGCCCGCGCAGCTGCTCTTCGAACCGCCCGAGGCCGTCGCCGACCCGGAGCACTTCTTCGACCTGGAGTCGATCGAGGACCCGCGGGAGCTGCTGGACCGCTCCACCGAGCTGGCGATGGCGTTCCGCGCCGCCGCGGACAGGGCGACCGAGTTCCAGGCGGTGGCAGCGGCCCAGCTCGCCGACCCCGGGCGCTTCGACCGGCTGCCGACCGCGGTGATCGCGGAGCGCGCCGAGTGGAGCGAGGACTACGCGAAGAAGATGGTCGAGTTCGGCCGTGATCTGCTGCGGGGCGGCAGCACCGTCGAGTGACCGACGCGGCCCGTGGTTCCCTGCCGTGGGCCGTTGGCATATGCGCCGCGGAAGATAGCGCACCACGCACCGCGCTGTCCCGACTTCCGGCAACTATCGGAAATGGCCGGTGACTTGCCCGGGAGCATGGGTGCCATGACCTCCCGGCCGAACGACCCCCGCCCCGTCCGTCTCCCGTCGTCCCCCTCCGTCCGCGCCTTCCCGGCCGCCGTCCGGCCGGGCCGCCCGTTCGCCCGCCGGGCGGCGCCGGCCCGGGGCGGGGTCCGGCGGGCCCCCGGCGACGGGCTCCGGCACACCGCCGCCCCCGTGACGCTCGCCGGGGCCGACTGGCTCGCCTCCGCCGGGCCGTCCCCGCATCAGGTGCACGCCCTGTGGGCGGAGAGTCCGGGCGCCCCCATGGTGCTGCCGTGCGGCACGACGTTCGACGTGGTGGGCGTCCCCGCCCTCTTCGGGCGGAAGGTCCTGGACCGGTTATGGACGACCGGGCCGGGCTCCGGGCCGGTCGCCGTCCAGCGCGGGCGGCTGCTGCTCTTCGCCTCCCCCGGCACCGCCCAGCGGCTGCCCGCGCTGCTGGCCTGGGAGGAGTGGGCCCGTGCGATGCCACCGCTGCTGTGTCACGGCACAGGCGACGCGGTGACCGTCCCCCCGCTCTATCCGCCCGCCGAGGAGGAACCCGTGCCCCCGGCCTCCCGCTGGCTGGTCGCCCCCGAGGTGCGCCACCCCTGGCTGCCGGACGCGGAGGTGCTGCTGTGGGCGTGCGTACGGGTCGCCCGCGAGGCCGCCGACGCCTTGGACAGGCCCGTGACCAGCACACCCACGTTCTGAGCCCGCTCAAACATACGGATTTTCGTTCCACCGGAACGGGGTGCTAAAGTCTTCCACGTCAGCAGGCGCCGCTAGCTCAGTTGGTTAGAGCAGCTGACTCTTAATCAGCGGGTCCGGGGTTCGAGTCCCTGGCGGCGCACAGACGGAAGAAGGCCCCCACCACTGGTGGGGGCCTTCTTCGTGCGCGGGCACCCGGCGGGCACGCGCTCAGTCCCGGGTCACCCCGACCGTCCAGGACCCGGCCGCCGTGCGTCCGCGCACCGTGACCCGTACGCCGTCCGCCTCCGAGCGGAGGGACTCTCCCACGCCGAGCGGGGCGTCCGCGAGCGTCGGGTAGACGGACTCGCCCCAGCACGCCTGGTGTCCGGGGTGTCCGTCCAGCACCTGCACGGGCCCGTTGCCGGACGCGACATCGCTCTGCACCCGGTAGACCAGGACGCCTTCCGTGCAGGTGGCGGCGTCGTTGCCGGACGCGGAGCGGGCCTCGACGGCGATGGCGCTGGTGGGGCCGGTACGGACCACGACCATGCGGGTCCGGTTGTCGCCGCCGGGAAGCATCGGGGCCTCCAGCGGCTGGAGGGTGTGCAGGCTGCTGCCGCGGCCCGGGACGCAGGCGACCTGGCGCGCGGTGAGCCAGCCCAGCTTCCACTTGTGCCAGCCGAAGGGGTCCGAGGCCAGCCCGAACTGGCTGCCCATGAGGTCCCAGTCGCCGACGTGGGTGTCCCAGTCGCCCTTGCCGTCCGTGGGCCGGTGGTAGAGGTCGGGCAGGTCCAGGACGTGCCCGGTCTCGTGGGCGAGGACGTTGCGGTCCGGCGGATGGTGTTCGAAGACGGTGACGACGCGGCGCAGGGTGGTGCCGTCGACCTGGACGGGGTGGTCGAGGTTGACGACCTTGGTCGCGTCGGAGTCGACGCCCGGGGCGTCGGGGTCGGCGACGAAGTAGACGAGGTCGTAGCGGCTGAAGTCGACCTGGCCCTCGGCGGCCGCGATGGCGTCGCGCAGGTACTCGGAGCGCCGGTCGCCGTCCCAGTCGCGCTGTATCCGGTACGTGGTGGCGGAGCGGGGCATCCGCAGCCAGTGGCGCATCGGGTGGGCGCGGAGCGAGAACCGTCCGTAGGAGGCGCGCTCGAAGAAGCGGGTGGTGGCGGGGAAGTGGTCCGCCGCGAGCCGTTCGGGGGTGACCTCGGGCCGGGAGTCAGGGAAGGACAGGAAGATCATCACGGCGTCGAGGCGGCCGACGGGCCGGGGATAGGCCGGGTTCCAGGTGTCGAGGCCCTCGGAGTGGTGCGCCTGACTGCGCGGGAGCGCGCACGGGCCGCCGGGCCCCACGGCGTGCGCCGGTCCCGCGATGACCGTGGTGGCGATCGCGCAGAGGGCGGTGAGGACGGCCCCGGCCCGGCGCAGCCGTGGTCTTTCCACCCCCATGGGTGTCTGCGGACGCACCACGTCGACCTCCCGGAACGGATTCGGGACACCTCATCCAGCCTCAATCGCTTTGTGGTGATATGCCCGTTTCTATTGCCCCGGTCGAGTGACTAAGCCGACTTCTGGGTACATCACACTCAGTCACTGATGGTCAATCGAGATGGCGCAGCACCATCAGCTCAGCCATGAGCGCGCACGGTCGAGCAGAAATGGACAAACCGGAGAAGGCGCCAGGGGCGGCGGGGGCCGGGCCGCTGGATCGGTCCACGTGCGAGCCCTATGATCGCCACATTTCCAGCACGGATTCCCCCGGACAGACGGCCGTCCGCCGGATGCTCGGACATGCGTACGAGAGCCAAGAGACCCATACGAAACCAGTGCGGAACGAATGCCATGCGGGAGCGAGCGGTGAGCGGAACCCTCGACGGCCAGGGCGGCGCGCCCGGCTCAACGCCTACAGTCGTCACGCAACGTAACGAATCCAGCGATTTTCGTGCCGCCTTCCATGCCGCGCAGCTCGCCATGGCCGTGGTGGGCCGCGACGGTCTGGTCCGTACCGCCAACCACGCGCTCGGCAAGCTGCTGGGCACCGATCCGGCCCGGCTCACCGACGCACCGGCCGCCGACTTCGCCGGGCTGCGCGAGGACCCGCGCGTCTGGAGCGCGTACCGCGAGGTGCTGCTCGGGCGACGGGACCGGCTGCACTGCACCCGGCGGCTCGGGCGGCGGGGCGGGCAGGGGGTGTGGGCGGAGGTGGTCGTCACCCCGCTGCCGGACAGCTGCGACACCCTGCTGTCGGTGGCGGACATCAGCGACCGGCGCGATCTGCGGGCCCGGCTGCGGCATTTGAGAATGCACGACCCGGTGACCCGGCTGCCCAACCGGAGCCTGTTCTTCGAGCGGCTGACCGCGGCACTCGCCTCGGGGTCCGTCGCGCACGGCGGGCGCGGCCGGATCGGGCTGTGCTACCTCGATCTGGACGGCTTCAAGGCCATCAACGACACCCTCGGGCACCGGGCGGGCGACCGGCTGCTGGGGGCGGTCGCGAAGCGGCTGACGGAGTGCGCGGCGCCCGGCGGCCATCTGGTGGCCCGGCTCGGCGGCGACGAATTCGCGCTGCTGGTCGAGGAATCGGCGGGCACCGAGCAGCTCGTCGGGCTCGCCGCGGCCGTCCAGGCGGCGCTCCAGCGGCCGTTCGAGGTGGCCGGGCAGCGGCTGGCGGTGTCGGCGAGCATCGGCGTCGTCGAGCGCCCGGCGGCCGGTACGCACGCGACGGAGCTGATGCAGGCCGCGGACACCACGCTGTACTGGGCGAAGGCCGACGGCAAGGCCCGCTGGACCCTCTTCGACCCGGAGCGCAACGCCCACCGGATGACCCGGCAGGCCCTCTCCAGCACCCTGCGGCCGGCGGTCGAGCGGGATGAATTCGTGCTCCAGTACCAGCCGTTGGTGGGGCTGGGCGACGGGGTCGTGCGGGGTGTGGAGGCGCTGGTGCGGTGGCGCCACCCGCAGTTCGGGATGCTCCCGCCGAATCGGTTCATCGGCCTCGCGGAGGAGACCGGCGCCATCGTCCCCCTCGGCCGCTGGGTGCTCGCCACCGCCTGCCGTCAGGCGCGCCGCTGGCAGCTGGCCCACCCCCGGGAGCCGATCGTCGTCAGCGTCAACGTGGCCGTGCGGCAGGTCTGGGACTCCGACCTGGTCGCGGACGTGGCGGCGATCCTCGCCGAGACGGGGCTGCCGCCCCGGCTGCTCCAGCTGGAGCTCACGGAGTCCGCCGTGATGGGCTCGGCGGGGCGGCCGCTGCAACAGCTGCACCAGCTCAGCGACATGGGGGTGGCCATCGCCATCGACGACTTCGGCACCGGCTACTCCAACCTCGCCTACCTCAGCAGACTGCCGGTCTCCACGCTCAAGCTCGACGGCTCCTTCGTGCACGGCTTCCGCGCGGAGGAGCCGCCGAATCCGGCGGACGAGACGATCGTGGAGGCGCTGGTGCAGCTGGCCCACCGGCTGGGGATCAAGGTGACGGCGGAGTGCGTGGAGAGCGCGGAGCAGGCCGAGCGCCTCGGCCGCATCGGATGCGACACCGGTCAGGGCTGGTTCTACTCCCGGCCGGTCGCGGCCGACTCGATCTCGGCGCTCCTGACGGAGGGGGTGGTGGGCGCGGCCTCTTCTCCGCACCGCACCTTCCCCTGACCGGGGCTACGCGGCGGGCAGCCCGTAGACGTCCGCGATCAGCTCGAAGCTGCGCAGCCGCGCGTCCGCGCCGTGCGCGTTGCTGGTGATCATCAGCTCGTCCACCCCGGTCCGCTTCACCAGCGCGTTCAGGCCGTCCGCCACCTCGTCCGGCGTCCCGTGCACCACGTTGGACAGCCAGTCGTCGACGAAGTCCCGCTCCGCGGGGCTGTAGTCGTAGGACTCCGCCTCCTCCGGCGTCGGGATCAGGCCGGGCCGGCCCGTGCGCAGCCGCAGCATCGAGAGCGCCCCGGTGCGGGCCTGCCGGCGGGCCTCCGCCGCGTCGTCCGAGGCGAACGCCTGCACTCCGATCTTGGCGTACGGACGGTCGAGGACCTCGGACGGCCGGAAGGACTCCCGGTAGAGGTCGAGGGCCGGGACGGTGTTGGCCGACGAGAAGTGGTGCGCGAAGGAGAACGGCAGCCCGAGCACCCCGGCGAGCCGTGCGCTGAAGCCGGAGGAGCCGAGCAGCCAGATCGAGGGACGGTCGGCCCGCTGCACCCCACCGGGGACCCGGCCCTGCACGGGCCCGGGGATGGCGTGGATGCGGGAGTAGGGGTGGCCGTCCGGGAAGTCGTCGTCCAGGAAGCGGGTCAGCTCGGAGAGCTGCTGGGGGAAGTCGTCCGCGTCCTCCCGGAGCCGGTCCGCACGGCGCAGCGCCGCGGCGGTCGCGCCGTCCGTGCCGGGCGCGCGCCCGAGCCCGAGGTCGATGCGGCCCGGGGCGAACGCCTCCAGGGTGCCGAACTGCTCGGCGATGACGAGCGGCGCGTGGTTGGGCAGCATGACCCCGCCCGAGCCGAGGCGGATGCGGTCGGTGTGGGCGGCTATGTGGGCCAGCACGACGGCCGGGGAGGAGCTGGCGATCCCGGGCATCGAGTGGTGCTCGGCGACCCAGAAGCGGTGGAAGCCACGCCGCTCGGCGAGCCTGGCCAGCTCCACGGTGGTGGCGAGCGCCTGCCCGGCGGTCCGGCCGCTGCCGACGGTCGCCAGATCCAGCACGGACAGGGGCACGGGCGCGCTCCCCCGCGCAGTACCCCGGATGAAGTCACCGTCCTGTACGTCGGCCACGGTGGTCCGCCTTCCTGCTCACCGGCGGCACTCTCGTGCCGCGCTCCGGTCGTTTCGGGTCGTTTCGCCAGCGGACAACCGGAGAAGATCTCCGGTTATTCCCGGAGGTCATGGACTTCCCGATCTTCCCCGCCCTTCCCCGATCTTCCCCGCGGCCTCACGGGACCCACATGACATACGCATATGCCATGGTGGCGAGGTCCTGCACAGGGGCGCACGAGTCGGCCACGGTACGGTCAACACCCTCTTCTTATCGCACCTTTCGCGGATATCGTGGGCAGCGGGAAACCCACCGGAAGCCCGTAAGGGGGGAAACCGTGGCGCTCAAACCCGAGCCGATGGCGCCGCTCCACTCGGTGCAGTACGCCCTCCGCGTCCTGGAGGCGGTCGCCGGACGGCCCGCGGGGGTGACCGAGTCCCACATCGCGCGCGAGACCGGCCTGCCCGCCCGCCACCTCACCCCGCTGCTGCTGATGCTCCGCCGCGAGGGCTACGTCCAGCGGCTGCCCGACGGCGCGTACGCGGTGGGCGACGTCCAGGCCCTGACGGCCTCCGGCCGCGACCGCGAGCTCGCCCTCCGGACCAGGCTCCGGCAGTCGCTGTCGGCGCTGCGCGACTCCGTCGGCGCCGCCGTCTACCTGAGCCGCTACATCGACGGCGAGATCAGCATCACGGAGTACGCGGACGGGCCGCAGACCCCCAAGGTCCACGAGTGGGTCGACTTCCGCTCGGCCGCCCACGCCAGCGCCCTGGGGAAGTGCCTGCTCACCCAGCTCGACCACGACGACCGCCGCGACCACCTCTCCCGGCACAGGACCGCCCGGCTCACCTCCCGGACGATCACCAGCGAGAAGGTGCTCCTCCGCCAGCTCGACGCCCGGCCCGCGACCGTCCCCGTCCTCGACCTCCAGGAGTACGCGGTGGGCACGGTCTGCGCGGCGGTGCCGATGACGGCCGGGCGCTCGGTCGGCTGCCTGGCCCTGTCGCTCCCGCTGGACCGCGCCCACCGCCTGCGGCACGCCGCCGACACCCTGAACCGCCGCGCGGCGCCCCTGCTGCTGTCGCTCGCCCTCTGACCGCGCGGGCCGGTCCAGGACCGGCCCCGGACCGGCGGCGGTGGAGAGCACCCTTCCGGACCAGGTATATTTATCTCGTCAGCAGGCGCCGCTAGCTCAGTTGGTTAGAGCAGCTGACTCTTAATCAGCGGGTCCGGGGTTCGAGTCCCTGGCGGCGCACAGACGGAAGAAGGCCCCTCGCCAATCGGTGAGGGGCCTTCTTCGTGCACGCACGGCCACCGGAACCCGGGGCCCGGGACCCCGGAGACCCCCGAGACGCCGATGACATAAGTCATCGCCGACCCGTGATCGACGAATCTGCCGCCGTTCCTCCCCCGCCGACAGACTTCTTGCCATGGACACCGCGACGATCACCGCAGCCCCCGCCCCCGCCATGGACACCGCCATGGACACCGCCACGGGCACCGAGCAGGTGGCCGGGATCAAGCCGCTGCCGGTCTGGTACTTCGCCTTCGAGGCCGTGGCCTCCGCCTCGTACGACCTGTACATGGCCTTCCCCGGCCAGGCGCTCTGGGTGCTGATCCCGCTGGCCGTCTGCAACCTCGTCATCTCCCTGACCCTGCTGCGCTCGCGGCTGCGGCTCGCGAAGCGGCTGTGGCGCGGCAAGGGCACCCGCAAGATCGCCATCGGGCTGGTCGCCCTGCGCCTCGGCAGCCACTTCGCGCTGACCCTGATGGGCGCGGCCGTGGTCTCCCGGGCGGGGCACCTCGTCTTCGCGGCCGTGATGGGTGTGCTCTCGGGCGCCATGCTCTGGTTCACCCAGCGCACCGCCCTGCGGGCGGTCGCCGCCGGGGACGCCCGGCACGCGCTCGCCACGCGGGAGGCGTGAGGGGCCCGTAGCATGGAGGACCCGCCGCCCTCGCGCAACGAGAACAGGAAGGAGCGGTACGTGCCGCAGCAGCGCCGCCCGTCGGCGGCCGCCGTGCTCCTGTTCCTCCTCGCGGTGGTCTTCGGCCCGTCCCTCGCCGGGACGGGCTCCTTCGCGTTCGCGTCCGGGAAGCCCGCGGCCGCGCAACCGCCCGCGGCGGTGCCCGAGGCCCGGCCGCACACCGCCGACGCCCCCGGCACCGGCGGCACCTGCACCCCGCAGAACGCCCCGATCGGCGGTACCCAGGCGGTCGTCGCCCACCCGCAGACCGACCCCCTCACCGGCCCCGGCGGCGCCACGCGCGCCTCTCTGCCCACGGGCCGGGCGCCCCGGCCGGGCGGCCCCCGGGCCCCGCCCGTTCCGGTGGCGGGCTGCGCCGAGCTGCTCCCCGTCCTACGGATCTAGACCGTCCGCCCACGGCCCGCGCACCGGGCCGTGTCCCGGCACGTCCAGATATCCGTAAGCCTCAGGAGCACTCCCCTATGTCCACACGTCTCTCCAGTCCCTCCCGCCGCATTGCCGCGATCGGTGCCGTCGTCGCCCTCGTGGTCGCGCTCGTCGCCGCGGGCATCGCCATCGGCAAGAACGCCGGCGGCTCCGGCAAGCGCGGGCCCGCCGCCGACTCCGCTCCCTCCTCCGACCAGCGCCAGGAGGTCTACGACAAGCTGGAGAAGGCCACCGCCCGCCGCGCGGACGGCGACCCGCTGGCCGTCGGCAGGACCGACGCGCCCGTCGTGCTCGTCGAGTACGCCGACTACCAGTGCTCGTACTGCGGCAAGTTCACCCGCGACAGCCAGCCCGAACTGATCAAGAAGTACGTGGACGAGGGCACCCTGCGGATCGAGTTCCGCAACTTCCCGATCTTCGGCAAGGACTCCGAGCGGGCCGCCCGCGCCTCCTGGGCGGCCGGTCAGCAGGGCCGGTTCTGGCAGTTCCACGACGAGGTCTACGCCAAGACCCGCAAGGGCGACGCGCTCGCCGAGGACAAGCTCGTCGACATGGCCAAGGACAGCGGCGTCACCGACCTCGACAAGTTCCGCGCCGACCTGAACGGCACGGCCTCCGCGGACGCCGTGAAGAAGGACCAGGAGGAGGGCTACTCCATCGGCGTGCAGTCCACCCCCTCCTTCCTCGTGAACGGGCAGCCGATCGCGGGCGCCCAGCCGATGAGCGCCTTCGACGAGGCCATCGCGCGGGCCAAGGCGGCGAAGAAGAGCACGAAGTGACCGACATCGGCTACCTCGCTGCGTTCCTCGGCGGCGCCCTCGCCCTGGTCAGCCCGTGCAGCGCGCTGCTGCTGCCCGCGTTCTTCGCCTACTCGCTGACGAGCCCCGGCCGGCTGCTCGCCCGTACGTCCGTCTTCTACCTGGGGCTCGCCACCACGCTCGTCCCGCTCGGCGCCGCCTCCACCGCCGCCAGCAGACTCTTCAACGGCCACCGCGACCTGCTGATCACCGTCGGCGGCTGGGTGGTGATCGCGATGGGCGCGGCGCAGATCCTCGGTCTGGGCTTCGCGTCGAAGCGGGCGCAGGCGGCGGCCGGGCGGATCACACCGCGGTCGGCCGCGTCGACGTTCCTGCTGGGCTGCGTGTACGGGCTGGCCGGGTTCTGCGCCGGACCGATCCTCGGCGCGGTGCTGACCGTGACCGCGGTGCACGGCAATCCGGTGTACGGGGCGTCGATGCTCGCCGTCTACGCCCTGGGCATGGCGCTGCCACTGTTCGTGCTGGCGCTGTGCTGGGACCGCTTCCGGCTCGGGGGACGGGCCTGGCTGCGCGGCCGGGAGTTCCGCGTGGGACCGCTGCGGCTGCACACCACCTCCCTGGTGTCCGGGCTGTTCTTCATCGGGATCGGGGTGCTCTTCCTCGCGTACGACGGGACGACCGGGCTGCCCGGCTTCCTGGACGCGGACCAGGAGTTCCGCCTGGAGGAACTGGCCTCCCGGGTGGGCAACGCCGTACCGGACTACGCCCTGCTCGCGGTCGTCGCCCTGGCCGTCGCCGGGGTGCTGGCGCGGATCGCGCTGCGGCCGGAGAAGCAGGCGGAGACGGAGAAGGCAGAGGAGGTCACGCCGGGTCGGCCGCCCGCTCGGCGTTCATGACGGTGGGGCATGCTCGTCAGGTGGGACGCTTCCCCGCTCCGCGCCCGCGGAGCGGGGTCGCGGGTCAGAACTGGACGTCGGAACAGGCGTAGAACGCGTTGCCGGTGTCGGCGATCGTCCACACCGCCAGGATCAGCTGCTTGCCGGTCCGCCCGTCCGGGATCGTCCCCTCGTGGGTGACGGTCGCGTCGGGCACCCGCCCTCCGTACGGCACCGTCAGGAACGGCTCCGGTTCGAGATCCGACCTGGTGAGCGGCATGGTCGGGTCGTAACTCGGCTTGGTGAGGTAGTACTTGAAGTCGGTCGTCGCGTGCCGGGCCGTGAGCCGCCACCGGAAGGTGTAGCTCTGCCCCGCGGTGACCTGGGTCGCGGGCCACTGCCCGCCACGGGGATCGTCGAGCTGGGCGAAGCGGCTGTTGCCGCCCGCGCAGATCGTGCCGTCGGAGGGTCCGTGCGAGGGGAAGCCCTTGGGGCCCTCGACGCTCTGGGGCTCCCATTGGATGTCACCGCAGTCCTGCACGGTGCCGTTCGCGCAGAATTCCTGGCGACTGGTGGGAGAGTCGGTGTAGCCGTGGCTGTTGGCACTGCCCGTGCCGAGCAGGGAGACAGCGGCGATGCCGAGGCCGATGATCGCCGCACTGATCTTTTTGCGCATGCTGGAAGCTCTCCTCGAAGAACGTGGGGGGTTCTGTGAACTCGGGAACGTGGGGGTTCCGTGAGCCGAGAGAAATGCGGTCTAGACCAAGGCGGAGGCTAGTACCGACGTCTAGTCATGTCCAGGCCAATGGTTGAAAGAAATCCGGCCGAGGCCGTACGGTCACGCGCGGTCAGCGGACCCGGCCGTACCGGTTCGGGTGGTAGCGCGAGAACGTGGAGACGCGGACCTTCATGCCGGGCCGCGGCGCCTCGATGTACCGCTCGTCCCCCAGGTAGATCCCCGCGTGGTGCACGCCGGACGCCTTGCCGTTGCTGGTCCAGAAGACGATGTCGCCGCGGCGCAGGGCGGAGCGTGCGATCCGGGTCGTGGCCCGGTACTGGTCGGACGCGATGCGCGGCAGCCTGACCCCGGCCCGGCGGTACGCCTGCTGGATCAGCCCGGAGCAGTCCCATTTGTGTGGCCCGTTGCCACCGAGGGCGTACGGATCGCCGATGTGCGCCATGGCGAAGGCGATGGCGGGTTCGAGGTCCCGCCGCCCGGCGACGGGACCCTCCAGCACCTCACCGGTTCCCGCGTCCGGCACGTCCTCGGGCACGCCCGTGTCGACCACGGACTCACGCACCCCCTCCCGTACGGGCTCCCCAGCCACCCCCGACCCGACCTCGGACTGCCCCGATCCCGGCCCGGCCACCCCCGGACGCCCCGGGACCTGACCGACTCCGGCAGGACCCACACCCGGGGGCACCGGTTCCGCCCCGGCCGTCCCCGGACCCACCGGATCCTGACCGCCCCCGACAGGGCCCGCATCCGGGGGCACCAATTCCGGACCCACCCCAACCCCGGCAGGGCCCGCGCCCTCCGGAGACACCACCCCTTGGCCGGACCCGGCGGAGGCCGCCTCCCCCGGAGGCTCCGCGTCCACCCACCCGCCGGCCCCCGCACCCACACCACCGGCCCCTGCCCCCTGGGCCCCCACCCCCGGACGATCCGCCCCCTGCCCCGGCGACGAAGGCTCCGCCCCCGCGTGGTCCACCCCCGGCCCGGCAGTCACGGCATCAACGCGACCGTCTCCCTGCTCCCGAGACCCCACACCAGGACGACCCGAACCCGGGCCCGCCCCCGCCTGGTCCGCCCCTGGCCCGCCAGTCCCCGCGTCAGCGCGACCGACTCCCTGCTCCCGAGGCTCCACACCAGGGCGACCCGAACCCGGCCCGGTCACCCCCGGAAGCTCCAAACCCGGACGCCCCGGCCCCGGAGCCTCCACCCCCGCCTGATCCACCCCCGGCCCGGCAGTCGCCGCATCAGCACGGCCGGCCTCCTGCTCCCGAGACCCCACACCAGAGCCGCCCGATCCCCCACCCGACCCCGAGGGCTCCGCGCCGGGCCCGGCATCCGCACGGCCCGCCCCCTGACCCGGCCCCGAAGGCCCCTCCCCCGCCTGATCCGTCCCCGGCCCGGTAGTCGCCGCGTCAACGCGACCGTCTCCCTGCTCCCGAGACCCCACACCAGGACGACCCGGCCCCGGGCCCGGCCCCGGAAGCTCCACACCGGGCCCGGCAGTCGTCGCATCAGCGCGGCCCACCCCCCACTCCCGAGACTCCGCACCAGGGCGGTCCGATCCCCCACCCGACCCCGGAGCCCCCGCCCCCGGCGCATCCGACGGGCCCGTGCCCTGCCCCTCCACCCCTGGGCCCGGGCGCGGAGGCCCCGCGTCCAAGTGGCTCAGATCCTGCCCGGAAGGCCCCGAAGGCTCGGGAGGCCCCGAAGACCCCGCCTCCCGGCGATCCGGGCCCCCGCCACCCGACGACCCGGCAGCCCAGCGGCCCAGCGCCCCCGTATCGTGACCGCCCGCCCCCACGCACCCGCGCACTCCCGGCCCGGCCAGGACCGCCGCTCCCACCGCCACGACCGCCGCGCCGCGCATCGCACACCTGTGCCACGCGTGACTCTCGCCACTCGCGCCACCCTCCCCGGCCCCCTCCGTCTCGGTGAATGCCGGTATTCGCACGGCGTCGCCGCCTTCCCTCGTACGAGGCACAGCCTCTCAATGGCCAGCAAAAACCGCATGTCGGGGCATTACGGTCAGCAAGCAGGGCCGTCACCGCGATCAAGGGGTGGTCGGGAGCACCCTCCCGGATCGGGTAGAGTTTTCTTTGTCAGCAGGCGCCGCTAGCTCAGTTGGTTAGAGCAGCTGACTCTTAATCAGCGGGTCCGGGGTTCGAGTCCCTGGCGGCGCACAGACGGAAGAAGGCCCCTCACCACTGGTGAGGGGCCTTCTTCGTGCGCGCGGAAGATCCCGGAAGCACGGGTACCACTTCCGAACGCTTCAACCGCATTCACACAGGTATCCACGAGGCGCACCGCTTTGCCCGGTAAACACCTTGTTTCACCCTTGTGATCATGGTGCGGCGTCCGAGATCCTAACCAAAAGCAATGACTCAACGTCATTGGGTAACCAATGAGTTGGGCTGTGCCGGTGGGGAGCCGGCATGACCGGGCCCGTACGGCCGTGGGGGGCGACAGGGGCTCGCGACTGACACACGCAGTCAGCATGCGTGCGGGGGGAATGACCATGACGTCCACACCTGCCGACGCCCGGCAGCAGATCCATCGCCCGGCGGCCACCGGCGCACCGCCGCGCGCGCCGGGCCGCCAGGGCCCGCACTCCGCCGGGGCCACGCCGACACCGCTCGGCGACCACATCGCGGCCCTGACGCCCACGCGCCTGCCCAGAGCGCGCGGGCGCTACGACTACGAGCACTACAGCAGGCTGGCGGGCCCGCTCACCGAGCCCGAGCCCGGCAAGCCGTACCGCGTCCGCTACCGCAGCCTCCTCGCGGACGAGACGCACCGCGTCATCGGCGCGCTGCTGCTCGGGGCCGCGCCCGTCGTCTCGGCAGGGCTGCTGCTGTGGCTGATGCAGCCCGCGCACTGGACGCAGCGCGACCATGTCTCGGCCCTGACCCGGACGCTGGACGCGATAATGCTGGTGTCGATCGGGCTGATCGAGCTCTTCCGCACCCTGAACGTCGCCTCCAACGCCCACGCCACCCTCGTGGCGCGCGACCCGGTCCCGGTGGTGCCCGAGAGCGGCACCAAGGTCGCGTTCCTCACCTCGTTCGTGCCCGGCAAGGAGCCGATCGAGATGGTCACCCGGACGCTCCAGGCGGCGGTCCGGCTGCGGCACCGCGGCCCGCTGCACGTCTGGCTGCTCGACGAGGGCGACGACCCCCAGGTCAAGGACATCTGCAGACGGCTCGGCGTCCACCATTTCTCCCGCAAGGGGGTCGAGGAGTGGAACCAGCCGAAGGGTTCTTTCCGCGCGAGAACCAAACACGGGAACTACAACTCCTGGCTGGCCGCCCACGGCGACGACTACGACTTCTTCGCTTCCGTCGACACCGACCACGTGCCACTGCCCAACTTCCTGGAGCGCATGCTCGGCTACTTCCGTGACCCGGATATCGCGTTTGTCGTTGGACCACAGGTGTACGGGAACTACGATGCGGCCGTGACCAAGGCCGCCGAGAGCCAGCAGTTCCTTTTCCACGCCCTGATCCAACGCGCCGGCAACCGCTATGGCGCCCCCATGTTCGTCGGCACCAACAACGCGGTCCGCATCAGCGCTCTCAAGGGCATCGGCGGGCTCTACGACTCCATCACCGAGGACATGGCGACCGGCTTCGAACTGCACCGGCACCGCAATCCGGCGACCGGCCGGAAGTGGCGTTCCGTGTATACCCCGGACGTCCTCGCGGTGGGCGAGGGGCCGAATTCCTGGACCGATTTCTTCACCCAGCAGCTGCGCTGGTCCCGGGGCACTTACGAGACCATCATCAAGCAGTTCTGGAAAGGCCCGGCCACCCTGTCGCCGGGCAAATTCCTCAACTACTCGCTGATGGTCATCTATTATCCGATGACCGCGCTCAACTGGCTGCTCGGCGCCCTCAGCTGCGCACTGTTCCTGGGGCTCGGCGCCTCCGGTATCCAGATCGATTCCGAGGTCTGGATGATGCTCTACAGCGATGCGGCGGCCCTCCAGATCGGGCTCTACATCTGGAACCGCAGGCACAATGTGTCGCCGCACGAGCCCGAGGGCTCCGGCGGGCTGGCGGGCATGGTGATGTCCGCGCTGTCGGCGCCGATCTACGCCCGTTCCCTGCTGGACGCGGCCCTGCGCCGGAAGAGCACCTTCGTGGTGACACCCAAGGGCGACTCCGCCAGCCCGGACACCCTGTTCGGCACGTTCCGCGTGCACCTGTTCTTCCTCGCGGTGTTCGGCGGCTCGCTGCTGGCCTCGTTCTGTCTGGGGCACACGCACATCGCGATGCGCACCTGGGCGACGCTGGCCCTCGCGATCACCCTCGCGCCGATCGCCGCGTGGTGGTGGACCGTGCGCCGAGCCCGGCAAGCCGTGGAGGCCGGCCGATGAACCAGCCCCGTTTCCGTGTCAGCCGCCGCACCCGCCGGATGGCCGTCGGGTCGGCGGTGGTGCTCGTCCTGGCGGGAATGAACGGTCCTGCGCTGTGGGGCTACGCCTCCGACCAGTACCACGAGTACAAGATCAATCAGCCCGGGTACAAGGCGAAGAACGGCCACTGGGACGTCGTGGACGTCCCCGACGAATACCGCATCAACACGATCCACGCCGCGCTGCTGCACACCGGCAAGGTGCTGCTGGTCGCCGGTTCCGGGAACAACGCCGCGAATTTCAAGGCGAAGTCCTTCCGTTCCGTCCTCTGGGACCCGGCGAAGAACACCTTCAAGAACATCCCCACCCCGAAGGACCTCTTCTGCTCGGGGCACACCCAACTCCCCGACGGGAAGCTGCTGGTGGCGGGCGGCACCCAGCGCTACGAGAAGCTGGGCGGGGACGTCACCAAGGCCGGCGGTCTGATGGTCGTCCACAACGAGGACCCGGACAAGCCGATGACGCTGCCCACGGGCACCAGATTCACCGGCAAGAACAACGGCAAGACCTTCGAGTCCAGGGACCCCGTGCTCGTGCCGCGGGCGAAGAAGGTCCAGGACGAGCAGACCAAGAAGGTCACCGTCACGGTGAGCACCGCCCGCGTCTATGTCGAGGCCCTGGAGAAGGGCCACCAGTTCGAGACGGGGCTCACCGACAACTACACCATTCAGGGCCTCAAGGGCACCGACGTCCGCAATGTATACGGCATCGCCAACAAGCTCTCGTTCGACAAGAAGGACTTCCAGGGCATCAAGGACGCCTACGAGTTCGACCCGGAAGCCGAGCGCTATGTCACGGTCGATCCGATGAACGAGGCCCGCTGGTATCCCACCCTGACCACCCTCAAGGACGGCAAGGTCCTCTCCGTCTCCGGCCTGGACGAGATCGGCCAGGTCGTCCCGGGCAAGAACGAGATCTACGACCCGAAGACGAAGAAGTGGTCCTACCTGCCCAAGGAGCGGTTCTTCCCGACCTATCCCGCACTGTTCCTCACGGACAACGGGCGCATTTTCTACACGGGTTCGAACGCGGGCTACGGCCCGGCCGACAAGGGCCGCTCCCCGGGCATCTGGGATCTCGGCAGCAACGACTTCACCGAGGTCCCGGGGATGAGCGACCCGGACGCCCTGGAGACCTCGATGTCCGTCCTGCTGCCGCCCGCGCAGGACCAGCGCTATATGGTCCTCGGCGGCGGCGGGGTCGGCGAGGACAAGAAGGCCACCGCGCGGACCCGGATCGTCGATCTGCACGCCTCGAAGCCGCGCTTCCGGAACGGGCCCGACCTGTACGCCAAGGCCCGCTATCCCAGCAGCGTCATCCTTCCCGACGACACGGTGCTGACCACCAACGGTTCGGGCGACTACCGGGGGCGCAGCGACTCCAACGTCCTCAAGGCGGAGATCTACGACCCGAAGAGCGATGCCCGGCGCTCGGCCGCCGATCCGCTGGTCGGCCGCAATTACCACTCCGGCGCGCTGCTGCTGCCCGACGGGCGGGTGATGACCTTCGGTTCCGACTCCCTCTTCGGCGACAAGGCCAACACCAGGCCGGGCACGTTCCAGCAGCAGATCGACATCTATACGCCGCCCTATCTCTACAAGGGCGGCACCCGGCCGGAGTTGAAGGACACCGCGCCCCGGACGGTGCAGCTGGGCGGCAAGGTGTCGTACCGGACGCAGGGCGTGCGGCCGGTGGCCAAGATGCGGCTGATCCGTCCGGGGTCGTTCACCCACGTCACCAATGTGGAACAGCGGTCCATCGCCCTCGACTTCACGAAGGAGTCGGGCGGCGTATCGGTGACACTCCCCAAGGACTCGTCCTTGGTGCCTCCGGGCTGGTACATGCTGGCCGCGGTCGACGACCGCGGGGTCCCGTCGGAGGCGGTCTGGCTGAAGGTCCCGGGGGCGTAGGGGCGGCGCCCGGGACCCGGTCGATCAGCGGGCGTTGCGCGCCAGCTCGAGCGCGTACGTCTCCCACCACTGCCCCGCGTCCGGCCCGCCCTTGCAGGTGCCGTCCGACTCCCCCGGCCGCTTCACCCACAGATAGGCGTCCACCAGGGAATCGCCGGTGTGCGTGGTGGGGGGCTCGCCCAGTGCCCGCCCCGAGGGGTTGCACCAGGCCTTCTCGTGGTCGCCGGAGAGCGGGCCGTTGCCGTTGCGGCTGGTGTCGATGACGAAGTGCTTGCCGCCCAGCAGGGACGCCAGGGTGTGCCCGTATTCCTTGTTGTCCTGTGTGGTCTGGAAGTTGGACACGTTGAGCGCGAAGCCGTCGGCCTGTTCGATGCCGGCCCGTTTCAGCGGCTCGACCATCCGGTCGGCGGGCGTGACCCAGCTGGAGTTGCCCGCGTCCAGATAGACCTTGGTGTGCGGCAGCGCCTTGAGCTTGCCCACGGCTTCCTTGAGGAGGGCGTACCGCTCCTCGTGGAACTGCTGGGGGGTGCAGCCGTCCTCCATGTGCGGCAGGGCGTCGGGCTCCAGGATCACGGTGGCGTTGCGGTCGCCGATGCCCCTGGCCGCCTTGTCCAGCCAGTCGCGGTAGGTGTTGCCGTCGGAGGCCCCGCCCTGGCTGTACTGGCCGCAGTCGCGGTGCGGGATGTTGTAGAGGACGAGGAGCGCGGTCCGGTCGGCCTGGGCGGCCGCTTCGGTGTAGCCGCGGGTCTGGCCCTCCGGGTCGTCGACCCCGATCCACTCCGCGACCGGCTGGGCGGCGATCTTCCCCAGCAGGTCGGCCTTCTTGCCGCTGCCGTCCTTGCGGAGCTCGTTGGACCGCTTGGAGGCGGTGGACTCAGGGTTGACCCAGAACGGCGCCCGGGCCTTGGGCTGTTGGGCGGGCTGCCGGGGCGGTGGGTCGGCGGCCGCGGGGGGCTCCGCGGAGGACGATGTGGACGAACATCCGGCGAGGAGCAGCAGGGCCGCCAGGGCGGCTCCCGCACCTGTCCGGGTCGTGCGGGCGCGATGCGTGCGGCCGGTGTGGCTGCCGTACATCCATTCCCCCTTGGGTGTACTTCCTGTGGGGTGTCCCCCGGTCCCCACGGGACAAGACCGGTCTTTTCCATGCTTGCACAGAAATCGCGGCCGCTGTGGGTGCTCGGGCGATGACCCGGCGTCAAATCGCCCTGTTGGAGCAGGGGCAGGCCCCGGAGCCCGCTCAGACATGTCCGGCGCCGGTCAGATAGGCGGATACGACGACGTTGGAGTCGTACGAGTGGTGGACGCGGTCGAAGCCGCCGCCGCAGGTGATCAGGCGCAGCTCGGCACGGTCCGGTCTGGCCGTGCCGTAGACCCGGGCGGCGTCGAAGCGGTCCTTGGGGACGACGGAGACGTCCTCGACGGTGAATTCGGCGGTGGTGCCGTCCGCGCGGTCGACGGTGACGGTGGCGCCGGGTCCGAGGCTGCCGAGGTCGTAGAAGACGGCGGGGGCGTGGTCGGTGTCGACGTGGCCGACGAGGACGGCGGCTCCGGGCGTGCCGGGCTGGGGGCCGCCGCGGTACCAGCCGACGGCGCCGGCCCGCTGGTACGGGGGCGGTGCCACGGCTCCGGCGCGGTCCAGGTCGCTGCCCTCGATCGGGGCCCGGACGCGGAGTGACGTGATGACGAGGGTCTTGGGGGGCGCCGCGGGCAGGGGTGCGTGGGCCGGGGGCAGCGGGTGGGCCTCGGGGCGGCCCGCCGCGGCGACGTCGCCCGCGACGGGGGTGGCGGTGACGTTCCCTTCGGTGATCTCGCGGCCCCAGAGCCACACGGCCACCAGCAGGACGGCCCAGGCCGTTCCGGTCAGGAGGCGGCCGCGGCCGCCGGTGCGCGCTTCGGGCATGGCGGGTCGCCTTCCGTCACCGCCGGGCCGCGTAGGCGCGGCGGCGGTGCCAGATCAGTCCGGCGGCGAGCAGGGTGCCGGCGCCCGCGAGGACGAGGCCGGGGGTGCCGGGGGGTTCGGGCGCGGCCACGGTGCCGCCGCCTCCGGCAGGTACGGGCGCCACGGGCCCGCGCCGCGGCTGCCGGTCGGCGCGGGCGTCGTGTGCCCGGACCTCGCGCCGGTATTGCTCTTCGGTGACGATCGTCAGCCGGCCCTCGGTCCGGCGGCCGTCGCATTCGACCCTGACGGGGTAGCTGCCGGGGGGCGTGGCCGGGCGGACGGTCGCCTCGGTGAACAGTCCTGCGGCGTCCTTGGCCATCCGCGCGTCGGAGACGAACGCCGGTGAGGCGGCGAGCCCCTTGTCGGTGGCGCACCCGGCGACGCGGAGCCGGACGTGGCCGCCGGGGGTGCTGGTCACCGGGGTGAGGCCGACCGTCCCGGACATGGTGACGGGTCCGTCGGTGGCGTACGCGGGGGCCGTGCCGACGGCCAGCGCCGCGAGGGCGGCGCACAGGGCGGAGCGGAGCGGGTCCATGTCCCAGAGCTCACCCGGTGGCATCGGGAGGCGCATCCGCTCCGTCGCGACATTGCTCCGTCCGGTTCCGCGATCCTCCCATTGCCGCACCGGCCCCGCCGCTCCCCGCGGGACCCGGTGACCGGTGCCCGGCGCCCCCCGGGGTCAGATCAGGTCGATCAGGTCGGCGATCGAGTCGACGACGCGGGACGGGCGGAAGGGGTGGCGGTCGACGTCCTCCGGGCGGGTGAGGCCGGTCAGGACCAGGAAGGTCTCCATCCCGGCCTCAAGCCCGGCCAGCACGTCGGTGTCCATGCGGTCGCCGATCATCGCGCTGGTCTCGGAGTGCGCGCCGATCGCGTTCAGCCCGGCCCGCATCATCAGGGGGTTGGGCTTGCCGACGAAGTACGGCTCGCGGCCGGTCGCCTTGGTGATCAGCGCGGCCACGGAGCCGGTCGCGGGCAGCGCACCCTCCGCGGAGGGCCCGGTCTCGTCGGGGTTGGTGGCGATGAAGCGCGCGCCGTCGTTGATCAGACGGATGGCCTTGGTGAGCGCCTCGAAGGAGTAGGTCCGGGTCTCGCCGAGGACGACGTAGTCCGGCTCGACGTCGGTCAGGACGTAGCCGATGTCGTGCAGGGCGGTGGTGAGTCCGGCCTCGCCGATGACGTAGGCGGTGCCGCCGGGCCGCTGGTCGTCCAGGAACTTGGCGGTCGCCAGGGCGGACGTCCAGATGTTCGCGACGGGCACGGCCAGCCCGATCCGCTCCAGCCGGGCGTGCAGGTCGCGAGGGGTGTAGATGGAGTTGTTGGTCAGGACGAGGAAGGGCTTGCCGGACTCCCGGAGCCTTTTGATGAAGGCGTCGGCCCCGGGCACCGGAATGCCCTCGTGCATCAGCACACCGTCCATGTCGGTGAGCCAGGATTGGATGGGCTTGCGCTCTGCCACGGTGGGACTCCTGCCCGTATGCGACCCCTTGCGGGGCTGGGGAAACGCCGGGACGCCGCCGCTCGTGCGCCGCCCCGGCACCTCCAGCCTAATCAGCTTCCGGAGACCTTCTCCCGGGCGCCGGCACCGGAGGGCGGGCTCTTGTCGTCCCGCGCCCGGCCCGGCGCCTCAGCGCCGTGCGCGCCGCGCCCCGACGATCATGGACCCGCCGGCCAGGAGCAGGGCGAAGGCGGAGGCGCCGATCGCGAAGAGGGGGCGCTGCGAGCCGGTGTCGGCGAGCAGGGAGTGCTCGCCCTCCGCGCCGTGGCCCGGGTGCGTGCCCTGGCTCGCGGAGGGCGCGGCGCTCCGGTGGACGGCGGTGCCCTCGACACCGAAGGTGTAGTCGTCGGACTCCCCCACCCAGTCGCCGTTGTTGCCCCGCCGCTGCACCGCGGTCACATTGGCCGTGACCGGCCCTTCGGGGGCACCGCCGGTGAACCCGAGGCGCACACGCACGGGGACGGCCGCGTGCGCGGGCACCGCGAAGCCGGGGAAGTCGGGTGACGTGCCGTCGAAGACGCCGACGTTCTCCGCCTGGTCGGTCCGCTCGAACCGCACCGGCCGCCAGCGGTTGGCGGCGGTGTCGTAGAAGTCGAGCCGGATGTCGGCGGGCTTCAGGACACGCTTCCGGTCGGCGAGGACGGCCACCGGGTGCACGTCCCGGCAGTCGGACGCCGTGTCGTTCCTGAGCTCCAGCTCCCAGGTCTGCTGCTCCCCGTCCCGCTCGTACGTGTCGGGCCCGCCGCTCAGCCGCGCGGCGATCGGGAAGTCGGTGCTCCCGGGACGGCTGCACCGGGACTGCACGGGGGCCCGGTCGCGGGGGTGCTGGGGGTGCTGGGGGTAGGTGGGTGCCGCCGTCGAGACGATCGCGAGCGCGACGGCGCCGACGACGAGCGCGCGGGGCAGGAGCATCGGGCGGCCTTTACGGGTGGGGGCTCGGGGGAAAGCACGGTGTCACTGCGTGGCGGCGCGGTGGGGAGCCGCGCGGGGCGGTGGGCCGAGTGGGCGGCGGTCACCACCCGATATCCGCACGCCTCGGGGCCCGACTGGAGTACGGCGCCGCCGCCGCGGCCGGGTCGCGCCTTTTCCCCTACCCGCCCCTTCCCGAACTGGGGGAGACCCCCAGACCCCCGACCACGCTCCGCGCGGTGTCCTCAAACGCCGGACGGGCTGGATTTGCCCGCAGGCTGCGGACTACGCCGGCAAACTCAGCCCGTCCGGCGTTTGAGGACGCGGCCGCAGGCCGCCCCCGCCGCAGGCGGCAACGGCGGGACGGACTGCCCCGTTCGGGTGACCATGCGACTGAATGGGTGAATCCATGGGGATCGCATAGAGACAGCGCTGCGCGCAGCGCAAACGCACCGGCGTACCGATCGGAACGGAGAGCCCGATCATGCCCGCTCGAAACGACGCGCATTTCCCCGATTTCTCCGCCTTCATCGACGGCGTCAACAACACCGACCACGAGCAGTTCACCGCCCAACAGCCCAACGCCCCGGTGGCGGTGACGGAGTTCACCGCGATGAGGCGGCATGTCCAGTCCCTCTATGCCGGCATCGAGCACGTCCCGCACAGCTTCGTGGACGACAACGGCCAGGTCTTCGACTGCGTCCCCGTGGGCAGCCAGCCCGCGCTCAAGGGCAGTACCGGGGAGCCGCCCGCCCCGCCCGACGCGCCGCCCGGTCCCGGCACCCGCGGGGCCTCGCAGAGCATGCCGCTGCAGCCGCAGCTGCGGTCCGACCGCATCGACAAGTTCGGGCACTCGATGTCGTGTCCGCCGGGCACGATCGCGATGCGCCGGGTCACGCTGGAGGAGCTGGCGCGTGGCGGCACCCTCCGGAACTTCTTCCGGAAGAGCCCCTACGGGACGGGGCGTCACCCGCGGCTGAGTCCGCCCGTGCAGGGCGGCATCCACAAGTACGCGCACGCCTATCAGATCGTCGACAACCTCGGCGGCCACAGCTTCATCAACGTCTGGGATCCCAATGTCGGGTCCGAGGTGTTCTCCCTGTCGCAGCACTGGTACGCGGCGGGCTCGCCGGTGCAGACCGTGGAGTGCGGCTACCAGGTCTATCCGGGGAAGTACGGCACCACCCAGCCGTGCCTCTTCATCTACTGGACGGCCGACGGCTACCAGAACACCGGCTGCTACAACCACGACTGCTCGGCGTTCGTCCAGACGAACTCCGCCTGGGCCTTCGGCGGCACGCTGGGTCCGGTGAGCGTCTCCGGCGGCGCGCAGTACGAGCTCGAAGTGGCGTGGTATCTGTCGGGCGGCAATTGGTGGCTCTACCTCGGCGGCACCAGTGCGAGCAACGCGGTGGGCTACTACCCGGGTTCGCTGTACGGCGGCGGTCCGCTCGCCGGGCACGGGACGGACATCGACTACGGCGGCGAGGTCGTGAACAACGTCGCGTGGCCCCCGATGGGCAGCGGCGCCTTCGCCTCCGCGGGGTGGCAGTTCGCCGCCTACCACCGTGACGTCTACTACTACGGCACGGCGGGCGGCGCGACGGAAGCGTCCCTGACGGCGTCCCAGCCCTCACCGAGCTGCTTCACCACGGCGGTCGGCCACGCGGATCCGCCGTGGAACGAGTACTTCTTCTACGGCGGTCCGGGAGGCACGGGCTGCGAGTGAGGGCCGCCCCGCGGCTCAGCGTGTCGCGGTCGTGCCCGGGAAGCGCTCCAGGGCCTCGACCACGAGGGCGTGGTCCTCCGCCTGTGTCAGGCCCGAGACCGCCACCGTGCCGACGACTCCCGTGCCGCGCAGCCGGAGGGGGAAGGCGCCGCCGTGGGCCGCATAGCGGGCCTGGTCGAGGTGGGAGTGGGTCTCGAAGGTGCGGCCCTTGGCCCGGAAGCGGGCCCCCACCAGGCAGGAGGACTCCGCGTAGCGTTCGACGACACGGCGCTTGCGGTCGAGCCAGGCGTCGTTGTCGGCGGAAGTGCCGGGCAGGGCGCAGTGGAAGAGGCGCTGGGGGCCGCGGTGGACGGCGATGCTGACGGCCGCGCCTCGCCCGCGGGCGAGGGAGACGAGCAGGGAACCGAGTTCCCAGGCGTCGTCGTTGCCGAACCGGTCGAGGACCAGCCGCCGTTCGTCCTCCTCCAGGCGGGAGATCTCGTCGTTCGCGAAAGCGTCCAAGGCGTCGTTCATACCTTTGTCTCCTCGATCCGTACCGTACGGCTCTCGGCCGCCGACAGCCGTGCCGCTTCGAGCACACGCAGGGCGGCTGCCGCCTGGCGCGCGGTGACCGGGGGCTCGCCGCCGGTGCGGAGGGCCTCGGTGATCGCGGCGTAGTAGGCGGGGTAGTCGCCGGGGAGGGTGGGGACGGGTTCGCCGCCGCCCGACAGGGGGGACTCGCCCGCACCGATCCGGCCCCACGCGGATTCCGGTTCGACGCCCCACGCCGTGCCGCCGCCCGACGGCCGCAGTCCCTCGCGGAGGGCCGCCTCCTGGGGGTCCAGGCCGTACTTCACATAGCCCGCGGCGCTGCCCAGCACCCGGAAGCGCGGCCCGAGTTGGGCCGTGGTGGCACTGACCCACAGATGGGAGCGGACGCCATTGGTGTGGGTGACGGCGATGAAGGTGTCGTCGTCGGCCTCGGCGCCCGGCCGCCGTACGTCGGCCTCCGCGTATACGGTGGCGGCGGGGCCGAAGAGGGTGAGGGCCTGGTCCACCACATGGCTGCCCAGGTCGTAGAGCAGCCCGCCGATCTCCGCCGGGTCGCCGGACTCCCGCCAGCCGCCCTTCGGCCGGGGCCGCCAGCGCTCGAAGCGGGACTCGAAGCGCAGGACCTCGCCGAGCGCGCCGTCGCGCACAAGCTGCTGGACAGTACGGAAGTCGTTGTCCCAGCGGCGGTTCTGGAAGGCGCTGAGCAACAGGCCGCGTTCGTCGGCGAGTTCGGCGAGCGCCTCCGCCTCGGCGGCGGTCGCGGCGAGCGGCTTGTCCACGACGACCGCCAGCCCGGCTTCGAGCGCGGTGCGGGCGAGCGGGACGTGGGTGCGGTTGGGAGAGGCGATGACGACGAGGTCGAGCTCGTCCGCGCGGCCGAACAGCGTGTCCGCGTCGGCGGCGGTCCGCACACCCGGGTGCTCGGTGGCCGCCTGGCGCTGCCGCTCGGGGTTGGCGGTGACGACCGTGTCCAGGGCGAGGCCCTCGGTCGCGGCGATGAGCGGCGCGTGGAAGACGGAGCCCGCCAGGCCGTAGCCGATGAGCCCGACGCGATAGGGAGCGCGGGTGAGGTCAGGGGTGCGGTCAGCCATGCCCTCCACTTTGGCAACGGTGTTGCCAAAGTGCAAGCGGGGGTGACAATGGCCTGGTGAGCAGTGTGAACAGACCCCTCCCCCAGCCCGCCGCACCCGGCACCCCCGGCACTTCCGGACCGGCCGGGGCGAATCTCGCCGCGCTGCGCGATCACAACACCGGCGTCGTCCTCGGGCTGCTGCGGGACGCGGGCGCGGAGGGCGCCAGCCGGGCGGAGCTGGCCGCGCGTACGGGCCTGACCCCGCAGGCCGTCAGCAAGATCGCCGCCCGGCTGCGGACGGCGGGGCTCGCGACGGACGCCGGACGCCGCGCCTCCACGGGCGGGAAGCCGCCGACGGTGCTGCGCCTGGTCCCGGACGCGGCCCACGCCGTCGGGCTCCATCTGGACCGGGACGCGATGACGGCGACCCTCGTCGACCTCACGGGCGCGGAGGTCGCGACGCGTACGGCGCCGCTGGCGTTCGGCGCGGGGGCGGACGCGGTGCTGGACGCAGTGGTACGGGAGGTGGGGGCCCTGCTCGGTGCGGGCGGTTCGGCCAGGGGTGCCGTCCTCGGGGTGGGGGTCGCCGTGCCCGGTCCGCTGGACCACCGGAGTGGGGTGCTGCACCGGGTGACCGGTTTTCCGCAGTGGGACGGCTTCCCCTTGCGGGACGCGCTCGCCGGGCGGCTGGGCATGCCGGTCGTCGTCGACAAGGACACGAACGCCGCCGCGCTGGGCCTGCTGCCCCGCGCCGGCGCGGGCTCCTTCGCCTATCTGCACCTCGGCACGGGCCTGGGCGCGGGGCTCGTCCTCAACGGCGGCGTGCATCGTGGCGCGCGGACGGGGGCCGGGGAGTTCGGGCATCAAGTCCTCCAGCTCGACGGGGTGTTGTGCCCCTGCGGCAACCGCGGCTGCATCGAGGCGCTGTGTCTGGCAGCGGTGGCGGACGGCGACACCGGGCTGGCCGCACGCCTGTTGGGGGTGGGCGCGGCAAACCTGGTACGGCTGCTGGACATCGACCTGGTCCTCCTCGGGGGTCGGACGGTACTGGCGGACGCCGGGGTGTATGTGGCGGGTGTCGAAGGCGTGTTGGGCGGTACGACTCCGGTGGCCGTCACCCCGGGCGGCGCGCGGACGGTGGTCGAGGGAGCGGCGGAACTGGTGTTGGCGCCGGTGTTCGGAGCGGCGGCCGGGTAGGCGTAGCGGCGTCTGCACATGCAGCGCCTTTCCCTCTTGTGAGTGGATTTTTCGCAGCATCATGCGAGCAGTACTCATGAAGTGCCGATAAACGGCAATCAGCGAGCAGGGGAAGGCGGGCGGGTCCCATGTACGCACGGAGTTTTCTCGGCAGGATGGCGGCGGCCACCGGTGCGGCGATCGTGCTGGCGGCGGGTGCGGTCTCTCCTTCGCAGGCCGCCTCGGGGACGTTCTTCTACACGAGGGCGGACAACGGGAGTGAGACGTTCCTCGGCAGCACACCCAACGGCCAGTGCCTCTCGATTCCCGGCGGGGCGTCGTACGCCCACAACGACACCGACACCGACTCCAATCTGTACACGGACAGCAGTTGCTCCACGTTCAAGGCATCTCTCGGCTCCCGGCAGTCGGACAGCTACTCGTCACCGTTCCCGATGTACGTGAGGTTCGGATAGCACGCGGAGCACTGTCCTTACGGGGGGCCAGGGCCTTCGAGGTTGAGGCGTGCGTTACTTGGCGTGGGAGCGCCGTCCCGGAACCGGCGGCGGCTCGGGGGCTTCGATCGCCGCGACCAGGACCGCGTCCTGACTGCGGAACTCCGCCTTCAGCACGTCGAATCCATGCCGGTCGGTACCGACGGTCGTCGGGCCGGGTACCACGATGATTTCCCCGCCTCCCGCTTTGAGCGTCGCCCGGACCTTCCCCCATCCCTCACGGGACCCCAGGGGGAGGTCCGGAGTCGTCTCGATCACGGTGGTGATGACCTTCCACGCCCGGAGCTCGGCGTAGTTCCGGCACCGGGACGCCTGGCGCCGGGCCTCGGCGGTGTCCGCGCCGGACACGTACACCAGCGTGGGAGGCGGACCGTGACGGCAGGGCTTCCCGTCGGTCTTGCATCCGTACGACAGCGCGTCCACCGGCCTCAACTCCCTGTCTGGGCACCACCTTCCGGCGCCATGGCGGACTCGGGCCGGGGCGGTGCGACCAGTTCTATCTGGAAACCGTCCTCGTTCGCCAGGTAAGCCGCGTAGTGGGTGACGCCCCCGGCGTACGGGTGACGATCCGCGAACATCAGCTCCCATCCGTGCGCCTCGCCCTCCTTCGCGAGGGCCTCCACCTCGGCTTCATCCTCGACGTGAAAAGCGAGGTGGTTGAGGCCCGGCCGGCATCTGTCGTGGGTCCCCGACGTGAGTGCCGGGGATTCCTCGATCACCAGGTAGAACCCGCCCTGCCGCCAACTGCGGCCGCGCTCCCAGAGTTGATACGGCTCGTACCCCAGCGTCTCCAGCAGCCACCCGAAGCTTTTCGCTGCGCGGGCGAGGTCGGGCACCCAGAGTTCGACGTGGTGGAGGCTCCCCCTCATGTCGGCCACCCACCGTTCCGGCGGCGTCGCGTGCGGCGCATCAGCCATTGCGCGGCCGCGCGGTCTCTGTGCACGGACGTGACGCGGGACGGGGTCGTCGCCTCGGGCAGCCCCGACGGCCTCAGCGTGCCGTACTCCAGGAAACGGATCACCCCGCAGCTCTCGCAGCGGGCTGCCCCTGCCCCGTTGGGCCCCGTGGCCCACTCCCAACCGCCCGCGTGTGCGCACACACGCGCCATCGTTCTCACAGCCCGTGCTCCCTGCGCCAGTGGCTACGCTGTGCGACCACGGCGGCCCCCGTTCTCACCTTGTCCCCACTCGCCTCCGCCTCGCGGTACGCCGCCGACAGCTCCGGGCAGGTCTCGCAGTCGATGGGCGATCTGGCCATCTGGGGCCACAGCCCCGCGGTTTCCCGCTCCTCGCGGGTCGCCAACCTCAGTGCGGTGAACGGGACTTCCCACTCCTCGCCGCCCCCGGGTGCCCTGACGTGCACCCGCTTCCCCATGCTGTCCACCACCAGCGCCACCCGTGACTCCCGGGTGTCCACCACGAACGCGCCGTTCCTGTATGTCATCGCTCCACGACCTTCCCCTCCGCTACGCGCTGTAGTCACTACGTTCACGATGGACCTGCACGCGCCTCGAGCGCAAGAAATTGACTTCCACATCGCAGGACTTCATCCCTGTGGGTGACGCGAGGGTCTGCAATCAGAACGCCCTCGGGTTGTGGACCACACTGGGCAGCCCATGGCCAGCAAGGGAGAGCGAACATGGGACATCCAGCGCGCCGCACAGCACTCCGCCGGAAGTTGGGCGCAGAGCTGAGAACCCTCCGGGAGGCCGCCGCGGTCTCGGTCGAGGAGGCGGCCACGGCGATCCACGGCGACCGAACGAAGATCAGCAGACAGGAGACCGGGCGTCACCGCGTCACCAGGCTCGAGCTGGAGACCCTGTTCACCCTCTACAAGTGCGAGGATGAGCAGCTACGCCAGTGGCTCATCGCACTCTCGGCCCAGGGCGGCGGTCGCGCCTGGTGGCGTCAGCACGGAGAGTCCTTCAGAGACGGCTTCAAGGAAATGCTGACCCTGGAGTCCGACGCAGCGAGAATCGCGGCATTCCAGCCGCGAGTTGTCCCCGGACTTCTTCAGACACAGGAGTACGCAGCCGCCGTCATCACGGACAGTGCAATGGAGTTGCCCCCGGAGGGAATCGATTTCTATGTGGACATTCGGATGAGTCGGCAGAGCATCTTCCTTCGAGGCAACCCTCCGAAGTACACAGCGATCATGGCGGAGGGCGTCCTCCACCAACAGATCGGTGGCCCAGACACCTTGGCCGACCAGCTCCGGCACCTTGTGACGTTGAGCGAGACACCCGAGATCACACTCAAGGTCATCCCGTTCTCGCAGAGCGCGTTCACGAATACCGGAGGAGGGCCCTTCGTCCTGTACTCCTACCCCGACCCACTGGACTTCGATGTCGTGCAGGTGGCATACCTCCATGGAGACCTGTACTCGGAGGAGGATGAGACGGTGACCAAGTACCGGAAGGCTTTCGAGCGACTGCAGGCCACCGCTCTGCCGCCCGAACAGTCCGTTGAACTGATCTCGTCGATCTCACGCGATCTGGAACGTGGATGAGGTGCTCCCGTGATAACCCACAGCCTCCCGCACCACCGATGGTGCAAGTCTTCCTACAGCGGCGACGAGGGACCCCAATGTGTTGAAGTTCAGCCGACCTGCGACGACTTGATAGCCATAGGCGACAGCAAGAACCACCCCCGCGACATCCTCGCTATCCCGGCCCGCACTTGGACCGCCTTCATCCATGCCGTGCACCACGACCTGCTGGTGAAAGGTTAATCCGTGATACGCCACGACCTGCCCACGTCCGCGTGGCGCAAGTCTTCCTACAGCGCAGACACCGGCTCGCAATGTGTTGAAATACAGCCAACCCACGACGACTTAACGGCCATAAGCGACAGCAAAGCCCGCCCCCGCGGCGCCCTCGCCGTCCCACCCCGCACCTGGACCGCCTTCGTCCACGCCATGCGCCACAGCCAACTCCAGCCGCTACGCGGCTAGATCAGCGGCTCGAAGCCCCACCAAGCGCGCCTACGGCGCATCCCGTTTCGGCGCGGCGAGATCCAGGAGCGTCGCCGAGAGCTGATCGGCGGTGAGAGGAGCCGCGGGCAACGGAGCCGCGGCCTCGGCTCGTAGGCCGCCGAGGAGCAGGTGGAGGTGGCGCAGCCAGGCGCCGGGCGCGGCCGTGGCGGACGCGGGGACGACGCGTCCGAGAGCGGCCAGCATGAAGAGCAGGTCCTCGGTGACGATGTCGTCCCGCATCGAACCCTGCTCCTGGGCACGGCGCATCAGCAGGGAGACCGTCTGGTGGTGGTGCGCCTTGAGGGCGTCCAGGGAGGGTACGTCCTGGACGCCCGTGGTCATCAGGTCGTTGGCGCCCCGGTCGGCGGCCAGGCCCTCGAAGATGTACTCGAGATAGCGGACCAGACCCTCCCAGGCGTCCTCGGCATCCCGAGCGTCCGCGCCATGCCGAAGAGTGTCGTTCAGCGAGTCGCCGAAGACGGCCTCGATGAGCGCCCCGCGGGTGGGGAAGCGCCGGTAGAGGGTGGCGTTGCCGACACCGGCCCGGCGGGCGATCTCGTCGAGCGGCGCCTCCATGCCCTGCTCGGCGTAGATCTCGCGGGCCGCGGCGATCAGCAGTTCGCGGTTGCGCTGGGCGTCCCGCCGCAGCGGGGCCGGACGGCCACCCTCCGGCGATGCCGGTGCCGCCCCGCCGCTTCGCTCAGCACTCACTGTCCCTCACCGCTCCCGCGCCGTATGTCGGCCGTATGCCGGCCGTATGCCGATGCCGCCCTCCACTGTCGCCGACAGCACCCCGACAGCAAAACGTGGACCACTCCCCGTTTTGCTTGTTAGGGTCGGAGCCGTCAATCGGGGAGCAGTCCCCACTTGATGGGGTCGTGGCCTGCCCGAGGTCAGGGCCCGACGACGAAGGGACGACAACCCGTGAGCACGATGCCCGCGTTCGAGACTCTCGCACCGGCCGGTACGGACTTCACCGCCGACCCGTACCCGGTCTACGCCCACCTGCGCGAGCAGGGGCCGGTGCACCGGGTGGCCACCGAGGGCGCCGGCCATGTCTGGGTGATCCTGGGGCACGAGGAAGTGCGGGCCGCGCTCACCGATACGCGGCTGAGCAACGACGTGCGCAACTCCGCCCACTGGCAGGACGACGGCGGTTACGCCATCGGCCGCAACATGCTCCAGACCGACGCGCCCCAGCACACCCGGCTGCGCAAGATGGTCGCGGGGGCGTTCACCGCGCGCCGGGTCGAGTCGCTGCGGCCGCGCGTCCAGCAGCTGACCGACGAACTCCTCGACGCCATCGCCCCGTTGTCCGGTGCAGATCTCGTCGAGTCCCTCGCGCGGCCGCTGCCCATAGCGGTCATCTGTGAACTGCTCGGCGTGCCGGCCGCGGATCAGGAGACCTTCCGGGTCTGGTCGGACGCCATGGTCTTCCAGCCCACACCGGAGGCCGCGGGCGCCGCGGCCATATCGATGACGGACTACCTCAACGACCTGCTCCAGGCCAAGGACCGCTCCCCGGGCGACGACCTGCTCAGCGCGCTGGTCCAGGCCCGCGACGCGGAGGGCGCGCCGCTCGACCCGCAGGAACTGCTCGGCATGGCGTTCGTCCTGCTCGTCGCGGGCCACGAGACCACCGTCAACCTCCTGTCCAACGGGACGTACGCCCTGCTGACCCACCCCGAGCAGCTCGCCGCGCTGCGTGCCGACCGGTCGCTGCTCGAGGGCGCGATCGAGGAGATGCTGCGGTACGAGGGGCCGGTGACGTCCTCGTCGTTCCGCTGGGCCGCGGAGGACGTGGAGATCGCCGGTGTGACCATCCCGGCCGGCGAGGCCGTCATGATCATGCTGGGCTCGGCCTCCCGGGACTCCGGCCGCTTCCCCGGCGCGGACAGTTTCGACATCCGCCGCCCCCGGGCGGGCACCGGCGGTCCCGGGCACATGGCCTTCGGCCACGGCATCCACTTCTGCCTGGGTGCCCCGCTCGCCCGTCTGGAGGCCGAGGTCGCCTTCACCGCTCTGCTCGACCGCTTCCCCGATCTCGCCCTCGCCAAGGACCCCGCGGAAGTGCCCTGGCGCCCCGGCCTGATCCGGGGCCTGTCCGAACTCCCCGTCCGGTACAGCCCCCGCCCCTGAGAACCGGTCACCGGGACCGTCTCCACTACGCCGGGTGCAGGGAAGCCCTCTCGGGCCGCCCCCACGGTCCAGTGGGGGCTCGGCGTTCATACAGAACAAGACCGCGTCGCCAGCGGGCACGGCGCATCAGGTCGGGCGCGATTCGGGCAGCACGTCACCAACGCCAGCGACAGGAACTTCGGCCTCCCCAGGTAGAACCCGTGGGACACGTCGCCGCCCCACCCCAGCCGTTCAACAGCCGAGGCCACGAGGACGGTCTGCCAGATCGCGTCCTTGTCTCGCACCGAGGAGAACCGATGTGTGTACTCCGCCAGTTGCTCTCCCAACCACTCGCCGACTTCCTTCGCTTCCTCCCAGGTACCCCGGATCAGCTGTGACGGCTTCAGCAGCCAATACGCCGTCTCCAGCGGCGGCACACCGGCCACCCGCCACTCCGTCACCGCCGCGCGATACCTCTCCGCCACGTCTTGTGGGCTCGTTGTCGTCGGCTCCATCGACGAGGGCGGACGACGGACGCTCTCCTTGTCGAAGTCCGCTTTGTCACCGAGCCACCGGTAGCCGTGGAAGTGCACAGGACATCCTGTTCCGGGCAGTCGGAGGTGGCCCCTGCCCCTCCTGAAAGGCAGGGGCCACCTGTCAGCGGGCGGTCGGTCAGGCCGTGAGGCCGAAGCGGGCCGGGTCGATACCGGCCGCATTCAACTCCGCGGCGGTGAACCGCAGCGGCTCCGTGTCCGGCCGCTTGCTGTCGCCGAGGGCGTAGGCGTCCTCACCGATGCGGGCGAGGGTGACACACGATTCACCGTCCGGGTGCGTATTGCCTCCGCACGCCTTCGAGAACCGGGCTCCGTCGAGCGTCAGGCTGTACAGGTCGGTCATGGTCTGCCTTCCCGATAGGTGGCAACGGAAAGCCGAATGCTGTCCGTTGCCACCTGCACAGCGTGGAGTCGCCGGAGGCGCGAGGCCAGCTTCAGTCGCGAGGCGGACTAAAGATCACGGAGGGCCTCCGCGCATTCCACCAGGAAGCTCCGGGCATCGTCACCGAAAAGGGCGTAGCTTTCCAACGTGGCGAACAAGTCCAAGTGCGCGGCTACGTCTCTTGAGTCCCTGAGGACGAGAATCCCGGTTGTTGTCTCCACCGTGGCAAGGGACGTGTCATAGACCGTGAATGTATCCATGGGGGCCACGGGCATGTGCCCTCCGGTGAGGATGACGCCCAATCTCACGTTGGGGAGTCTCGACACCGATACGAGCCGGTCGACCTGCATGGCCATGGCCGGGGCAGGGACGAGCGGCCATTTCACGGCCAGTTCCGACAGGAGGAACGTGAACCGCTTCCTCGTGTCGTAGAGGACTTCCTGCCGTTCCAGCTTCTTCGCGATCAGCAGACCCTGGTCCCCTTGCAGGTCGGCCAGACTCGCTTTGATGTACTCGGGGGTGGACAGCAGGCCGGTGATCATGGAGAGCAGAAAGTATCTGAACTCGGTGCACGATGCTTCAAGCGCGGCCAGCTCCTGCTGCTTCCGCTGAAGCCCCTTGCGCCGGAGTGAGCGCAGGTCCTGCCACTCGGTGCGGGCCACCCTTGCGAGAGCCGTGACCTCGTCGATGAGTTCCGGAGGGGCCTCTACCGCCCGCAGGATGCGCTCTACGTCGATGATGCCGGGAAGGACCTTCCCGTTCTCGATCCTGGAAATCTTGGACTGAGACATGTTGCAGCGCAGAGCGAGCCGGTCCCCGGAGAGGCCGGCTCGCTTGCGCAGGTCTTTGAGCGTCTGGGCCAGCTCCCGCTTGGACTGGCCCAGTTCCTCAGGATCGAACGTCACCTGTGCGGATACTCCAGAAACGGCACAGATCCCTCTACGGCGATCCGTTGGTATTCAAGGAACGGCGCAGGGTCACCCGCGTGCAATTCGCGGCCGATCTGCTTGCCGTCCGGCTCGTAGTGCATCAGCACGATGGTGGAGCGGTCGAACATCCAGAAGTCCGGAACATCCGGAAGAGGGTTCTCTTTGTCGGTGGCATCCAGGATTCTGATGTCCTCTCCGATGAACGCCTGATGCCGGTAGTACCTCTCGAACTCGAATCGCAGATATTCCGAGAGCGGCCGGGTCACGATGTGCACCCGGCCGACAGACCCTCCTGCCGCCTTATGCTTCTGGATCAAGGCGGTCCAGGAGTCTTCATAGGGCTCGGAAAATCGAGCCCCGCTCTTGAACGCTGCGAACTCTTCCGATTCCTGCGGCACAAGGTACTGCGGCAGGGTCTCAAGTCTCCATGCTTCCTGTTGGAATTCCTGGAACTTGGCTGCCCACTCCTCACCATCCAAGAGCACGAAACGCCTCCCTCAACACGCTCTCGGGGATTTCCACGAGGCCTTCCCCAGTCGGGGGCCGGAAGGCGTCGGACGCCTCGCCCTGGACCAAGAACGATCCCGTGTGCGTCCGGTACACGTTGGGGCAGTCCCCTTGGCCGCACTCCCCGTTCCCGTTACCAGTGAGGCGGGTGAGCTCAACGCGTTCAGGCATGCGCAACCCCCTTGCCCGCGGCCCTCGGTCGGGCCGACCGATGACGACGGTACGAGGAGCTATGCAGGGGCGTCCATGCCGGGACGCGACTATGCGCGTCATGGACTAAGGATCTTGAAAGGGTGCGCCCCTCGTCCCCGTGAGCCTCGCGACCACCGTCGCGCGCACCGCCCGGGTGCGGCTCACCGGGCCGGAGGCCTACCGTCCGGAGGGCCAGGGCCCCGGTGCCGCCCAGGCCACCCGCCCTCACCTGGAATGATGTCGTCCGCCGACCGGGCGGACACACACCGCACTTCGGCCGGAAGCCGCCTAGAAACCCGCACTCCCCTCCCGCTTGCATAGCCATGCCCAAACCTTGGGCGCCATACGGAGGGGGGACCTTTGCGTAAGCCGAAGGCAAGACCCAGAGCATCCAGATCGTCCAGAGCGGCAACCCCGAGTGGCATAGCCGGTGGTGCGGCGGCGCTGATCAGCGCCGCCGCACTCGTCGTTTCCGCGGTACCCGCGGACGCCGCGCCGGCCAAGAAGCCGTCCAGCCCCGGTGAGGTCATCCCCGGGCAGAAAACGGCGACTCCCGCCCTGGTGGACGGTATTCACGAGGCCACCAAGGCCTCCGGGAGCGCGGCCGACGCCGCCACCGCACACCTCGCCGACAAGCAGGGCCGGTACCACATCGCCTCTCCCGCCCGCGACTTGAAGCCCGTGCAGACCACCGCCTCCGGCGCGTCGGAGACCGTACGGCTTCAGCAGAAGCACCGCGGGGTGGAGGTGCTCGGCGGGCAGTACCTCGTCCGGATGGAGAAGCGGGACGGCAAGCGCGTCGTCACCGGCACCTCCGGCAAGTACTTCACCGGGCTGACCGCCGACACCACGCCCGAGGTCGACGAGGCGCTCGCCGTCGAGCGGGCCGTCGACGCCACCATGGCCGACCTCACCTCGAAGACGTTCGGCAAGGACGAGGGCTCGGACGACGCCAAGGAGCCGCTGGCCGGTACCGCTCGCGGGCTGGTCGTGCTGCCGCAGGGCAGCGGCGTGCTCACCCAGCACGTCACCGTACGGGGCACGGACCCGGTCAGTGGGGCCCCTGTGCTGCGTGAGGTGTTCGTGGACGCCAAGGGCGGCTATCCGGTCCTCCAGTACAGCGGGATCAGGACGTTCGCGGCCCCCGGCCAGACGACGGGCGCGGCGGAGCAGTCCCCGGGTGCGGCGGCCACCACCGCACAGAGCCGCCGGACCCTCGTCGACGCCCCCGCCCTCAAGGGTTCCGGCGTGAAGTTCGACAAGCAGACCGTCGAGCTCAACCTGACCAAGGACGAGGCGAGCAACACCTACGTCATGCGCGACCGCTCCCGTGCACAGCAGGGCAGCAACAACAACCAGATCTCCACCTGGGACGCGCGGAACAAGAGCGTCGGCGACGTCTCCGGCACCTGGCCTTCCGACATCAAGGAATTCGCTTCTCCCGGGCCGAACTTCGGCCAGGAGGCGACCGAAGCGGGCGCCGTCGACGCGCACTGGGCGGCGGGCAAGGTCTACGACTACTACAAGAACGTGCACGGCCGGACCAGCCTGGACAACCGCGGGATGGCCCTCAACTCCCTGGTGGGCGTGAGCTACTACGGCATGCCGTATGTGAACGCCTTCTGGGACGGCACCAAGATGGTGTACGGCAACGGCGACAAGGAATACCGTCCGTTGTCCGCCGGGCTGGACGTCGTCGGCCACGAGATGACGCACGGCGTCGTGCAGAACACGGCCGAACTCGTCTACGCGGGCCAGTCCGGTGCCATGAACGAGGCGCTCGCCGACTACTTCGGCCAGGCCATCAAGACCGACGCGTACGGCATTTCCATGGACAGCCCGGACTCCGGGCTGCTGGGCGACACGCTGTGCCGGACGAAGACCCCGCGCGCGTGCGCGATCCGCGACCTGAACGACGGAAGGACCACCTCCAAGTCCTTCCTCGGCGTGGCCATCAGCACCGACAACGGCGGTGTCCACCTCAACTCCACGATCTTCTCCGGCGCCCTGTGGGACATCCGCAAGGACCTCGACCGGACCCTCGCCGACAAGATCGTCTACAAGGCGCTCAGCGAGTACATGACCCCGCTGGACGGCTTCACCGAGGGCCGGGCCGCGGTCATCGCCGCCGCGAAGGACCTCAAGGTCTCCGACCGTGAACAGCGCGCGGTCGAGCGGGCGTTCAACGCCCACGGCATCGTGCCCGGCTGGGAGCTGGCCATGGGCGTCGACTCCGACCAGCTGTTTGCCAAGGTCAACACGGCCCGTTCCGGCGTCGGCGCGGGCGGCGGCTGGTGGGTCGCGTCCAAGTCCAACGACGACGGCTCCGAGCCGTACTCGGTCTGGGCCGGACGCGTCGACGGCAGCGGCGAGAAGAAGCTGATCAGCCCCAACGACGGCTTCTACCACGTGAACCCGGTCACCGACGGCAAGTGGGTCGTCTGGCAGACCTACAAGCGGACCTACGTGGAGGTCCAGGCCCGGCGGATCGACGGCGGCCCCGTCAAGCGCCTCTACAGCTCCCGGCGCGGACTCAGCGCCCTGCACATCGAGGGCGACGTCGTGGTCATGGACGCCATGACCACGGTCTCCCAGCGGCACGCGATCTACGTCCGGCTGAGCGACCCGACGAAGTCCACCGTGGTGGACGAGGGCGGATGGAGAGTCATTTCCGGCTACTCGTCGATCAGCCACGGCCGGATCGCGTACTCCAAGGTGGCCCTGAACGGCGGCAAGCCCACGTTCAGCACGGAGATCCTGGACCTCAACACCGGTAAGCGGACGGTGATCCAGCAGGCCGCCGCCCCGGCGGGCTTCAGCCAGACCGCCATCAACGGCAACAGTGTCTATTGGCTGGTCAACGGTGCGCAGTCGAACGACCCGACGGTCGTGCGCCGTGCCAACCTGGACGGCTCCGGGGCGAAGGACATCAGCCCCGCGCAGGGGGCGGACGCGCTGCGCGCCCTCGACCTGACGGCCTCCGACGACGCGCTGACCGTGAGCGCGTACGTGCCCGACACGACGTACCGCAACGAGACGCTGGCCAAGCTGTGGCAGTTCACGGCGGACGGCTCGCCGCGCGGCCGGGTCTCCTGCAACCGCGGTGAGCAGTACTCCGCCGCCGCTGCCGGAGGCAGGCAGGTGGTCTGGGTGGACTCCACCACGGGCTACACCGATCTGGTGACCCGTACGCGGCCCGCGGGCAACTGCGGCTGAGCCACGCTCTCACAGCTGAAAACGGTTCAATCCGTATCCGTGTGACGGGAGCGGACCAGGGCGATCAGGCCCAGGCCCGCTCCTGAGAGCATCAGCCCGCCGCCGAGAATCATGGTGTTGCCCATCGGCGGCCCGCTGCGGGTGGGCCGCGGGGCGTGCGCTCCCGGTCCCGCGAAGGCGGGCACGGTGCAGGCGCAGGCCAGGAGCACGCCGCCGATCATCGTCGCGGCGGCCGTCGGCCGCCACCGTCCTCGCCCGGTCCGACGGTGGCGGCCCCCCTTCGCTCCTCGCAGCTCGCACATATCGGAAAATATGCGGCCGTGGGGGGCGGGGAGGCCGCAGCACACGCCGCCGTTCCCCCGAATCCCCCAAATCTCCGAAGAGGCGCTACGCGTCCTTCAACTCCTGGCGCTGGCGCCCCAGGCCCGTTATCTCCAGCTCGACCACGTCCCCGGCGCGGAGGTACGGCTTGGGGTCGGGGTGGCCGTCGGCGACGCCCGCCGGGGTGCCCGTGTTGATGATGTCGCCCGGGTAGAGGGTCATGAAGCGGCTGACGTAGCGGACGACTTCCGGGACCGTGAAGATCTGCTCGGTCGTCAGCGCGTTCTGCTTGAGCTCGCCGTTGACCCACAGGCGGAGGTGGAGCGTCTGGGGGTCGGGGACCTCGTCGGCGGTCACCAGCCAGGGGCCCAGCGGGTTGAACGTCTCGCAGTTCTTGCCCTTGTCCCACTGGCCGCCGCGCTCCAGCTGGAACTCCCGCTCCGACACGTCGTTCACCACCGCGTACCCGGCGATCGCGGCCCGCGCCTCCGCGTCCGTCTCCAGATGACGGGCCGTGCGGCCGATGACGACGGCCAGTTCGACCTCCCAGTCGGTCTTCTCGCCGCCGCGCGGCACCAGCACCGGGTCGTACGGGCCGACGACCGTGTCCGGCGCCTTGAGGAAGAGGACCGGCTCGGCGGGGGGCGCGACGCCGAGTTCGACCGCGTGGCCGTGGTAGTTGAGGCCCACGCAGACGATCTTGCCGATGCGGGCGACCGGCGGGCCGACGCGCAGGCCCGCCGGGTCGAGGGCCGGGAGGATGCGGGCGCCCGCCGCGGCCCGTACGCGCTCCAGCGCCGAGCGGTCCGCGAGCAGCTTCCCGTCCACGTCGTCCACGATGGACGTCAGGTCGCGCAGCGTCCCGTCGTCCTCCAGCAGCGCCGGGCGCTCCGCCCCCACCGGCCCCACACGCAGCAGCTTCATTCCTTGATCGTCCAAGAGCGGAGGCGCTCTCCGCAAGGTCCCTTTCGGTCTGCCGTGTGGCGAAAGTCCTGCCCTAGGCCTCGACGGTCCGTGCCGCCGACGGCACGTCGTCAGGCCCAGGGTCCATGGCCAGGACCTCGCCGTCCGGCCGGGCGGCGTCCGCCGGCCGCGGCTTCGGCCCCAGCCAGGAGACGGCCAGCGCCACCAGGACGTTGGGCAGCAGGGCCAGGGCGCCCGCGTTCACGCCCCATACGGGGTCGTGCTCGGTGAAGACCAGGGCGCAGACCAGGGTTCCGCCCACCACCAGGCCGCTCAGCGCTCCCCACAGCGTCATCCTCCGCCACACCAGACCCAGCAGGATCATGGGGACGAGCTGGGCCATGCCCTCGTACGAGATGAGCGACAGGCGCACCAGCGTGTTGGGCGCGGTGTAGGTGAGCAGCAGGGCCACGGTGCCCGCGGCCACGACGACGATCTGGGCGCCGGTCTTCTGGCGGTCGGGGCGGCCCGCGAGGCGGGGGACGGCGCCCAGCACGCTCTTGCCCCACATCGTGCCGATGACCAGCATGAACACCGCCATCGGCACGATCGACGACAGCGCCGCCGCCACGCCGATCAGGCCCACCGCCCAGGCGGGCAGCGAGTCCACGACGAGCTTGAAGAGCGCCAGGTTGGAGCCTGCCCCGGTCAGCCCCGGCACCACGAAAATGGCCGCCATGCCGAGCAGCATCGGCACGAACAGCAGCACGTTGTAGAAGGGCAGCAGCATCGCGTTGCGGCGCAGGGCGCCGGCGCTGCGGGCGCCGAGGTAACCGGCCACGGTCGTCGGAAAGATGACGACCGTCAGGGAGTTCAGGAAGCTCGTCGTCACGAACCAGCCGCCGCCGAGCCCGCTGCCGCCGTGGCCCGTGAACGTCAGCCACTCCGGCTTCTCCGCCACGATCCGGTCCAGGAACGGCCCGTAGCCGTCGAAGTAGTGCAGCGGCACGTAGACGGCGAGGAAGCCGAGCGTGCCGATGACGAGGACGTCCTTGAGGACCGACACCCAGGCGCTGCCACGCAGCCCGCTCACCACGACGAAGCCCGTGGTGACGGCGAACGCGATGAAGTACGCCCAGTCGAGGCTGATCGCGCCGTACGAGATGGTCGAGACGACCACGCCCATGCCGGTGATCTGGAGCTGGATGTACGGCAGCAGGCAGACCGTCGCCAGGATCGCCACGAGCGTGCCGAGCCAGGGGCGGTTGTAGCGGTGCGCGACCATGTCGGTGATGGTGACAAGGCCGTGCTTCCGCGCGTACGCCCAGAGGGTCGGGCCGACGACGTAGCCGATCGCGTAGCCGCACGACATGTACGCGATGACGTAGAGCACCGGGGCGCCGTGGTTGTAGCCCCAGCCCGCGGCCCCCAGATAGCTGAAGCTGGTGTAGCCCTCGCCCGCCATGAGCACCCAGATGAAGACGGTGCCGAGGCTGCGGCCGCCCACCGACCACTCCGCGAGGCCGCCGCCCGATCCCCTGCCCCGGACGGCGAGCAGGCCGAGGCCGACGGTGAGGACCATGAAGACGGCGAAGACGGCCGTGGCGACCGTGGCGTTCGAGCCGTTCACGCGCGGCCTCGCTTACGGTCGCCCCGCCAGGCGAGGTAGACGGCGGCGGGGGTGAGGAGGGTGGCCAGCAGCAGCCAGGCGAAGAGGAAGGGGAGTCCGAGGACGGTGGGATGGATGCGGTCGGTCAGGGGCAGGGTGCCCAGGAACAGGACGTACGGGATGAGCAACCACAGCAAGGTGGGACGTTTCAGCACGGGCCGACCCTATGCCGGGGCTCCGCCCCGCACCCCGCTCACGCCCCCACCAGCCGCGACGCCGAATAGATGCACAGACCCGCCAGGGCGCCCACCACCGTGCCGTTGATGCGGATGAACTGGAGGTCGCGGCCGATGTGGGCCTCGATCTTGCGGGAGGTGTGGTCGGCGTCCCAGCCCGCGATGGTGTCGGTGATCAGCGCGGTGATCTCGTCGCGGTAGGTGGTGACGACGTAGACGGCCGCGTCCTCCAGCCAGGTGTCGACCTTCGCGCGGAGCCGGTCGTCGGTGGCCATACGGGCGCCGAGGGAGAGGAGCCCGGCGCGGACACGGAGGCGGAGCTCGCTGCGCTCGTCCTCCGCGGCGGCGACGATCATGGCCCGTACGGCGCCCCAGGTGGAGGCGATCAGATCCTGCACCTCGCCCCGGGCGAGGACCTCGGACTTCAGGCGCTCGACCCGCGCGCGGGTGTCCGTGTCGGACTGGAGGTCACGGGCGAAGTCGCCCAGGAAGCGGTCCACGGCGCCGCGCGCCGGGTGGTCGGGCATGTCGCGCATCTCCGTGACGAAGCGCAGCAGCTCCTTGTAGACACGCTCGCCCACCTTGCGGTCGACGAACCGGGGCGTCCAGCCGGGCGCGCCGCCGGTGACCGCCTGCATCACCGAGTCGCCGTGCTCGACCAGCCAGTCGTGGGCGCGCACGCACACGAGGTCGACGACCCTGTGGTGCCCGCCGTCCGCGACGACCTTCTCCAGCATGGTGCCGATGCCCGGCGCGATCTCCTGGGCGTCGGCCCGGCGGGTGATGGCCTCGCCGACGACGGCCTGGACGTCGGAGTCCCGCAGGACGGTCAGCGCGCCGCGCAGCGCCGTGGCCAGCTCGGCGGTCACCCGGTCGGCGTGCGCGGGCTCGGCGAGCCAGCCGCCCAGCCGGGAGGCGATGCCGACGGCCCGCAGCCGGACGCGGACGACGTCGCCGGAGAGGAAGTTCTCGCCGACGAACTCGCCGAGGCTCTGCCCCAGCTGGTCCTTCTTGGTGGGGATGATCGCCGTGTGCGGGATCGGCAGGCCCATCGGGCGCCGGAAGAGCGCGGTGACGGCGAACCAGTCGGCCAGGGCACCGACCATGCCCGCCTCGGCGGCGGCCGCGACATAGCCCGCCCAGGGGCCGGCGCCCGCGGACTGCCCCCACTTCGCGAGCGCGTAGACGACGGCGACGAGGAGCAGCAGCCCGGTCGCGAGGGCCTTCATCCGGCGCACTCCGCGCCGTTTCTCCTCGTCTGCGGCGCTATAGGTGAGACCGCCCGTCGGGGAGGGCATCACTCCTTCGGGGGCGTCCGCATCGCCGCCGGGGGACCCGCCAGGGGACCGTTCCATCCGCACCACCCGTTCCAGCCGTCTTCACATGCATTGTCCCTGCCCGAGGTACTCCGGGAACGGACCGGGAGTTCCCGGCGTCTGACAAGTCGCATGTGACACGTTGCGTGATCCACTCGGCCGACAGGCGCGCCCCCAAGAGGCCGTGGGATCATGGAACGGCGATCGGACCGCGAGGGCGCTGTTGCAGATCAGTCGCTGTTTCGTCCCCGGTTCCGCACCCGGAGCGGCTCGCTCCGTCACTCCCAGGAGAGACTCGCCATGAACAGGCCACCCCTGTCCCGCGGTACGGCCTACGCCGTGCTCGCCGCGCTGGCAGCCGTGGTGATTCTCGTCTCGACGGCGATATTCGTCGGCGTCGGCAGCCATGGCCGCGGTCCCGCGGCGAGCCCGCACGAGGCCCATGGCACGGCCGCGCCGGCCGCCTCCGGCGAATGGGTGGGCGCCTGGTCCACCGCCCCCGCCGCCGCCGAGTCGAACACCCGCCGGGGCTTCCCCGGGATGTCGATCCGGAACGTGGTGCGCAACGGCGTCAGCGGCAGCGCCGTGCGGATCCAGCTCTCCAACCTCTTCGGCGCGCAGCCGCTGCCCGTCACCCACGCCTCGCTGGCCGTGGCCACGGCCCACGGCTCCCCCGCCGCCGTGCCGGGCAGCATGCGGCAGCTGACCTTCGGCGGACAGCCCACGGCGACGGTCGCGGCCGGGCGGTCACTGCTCAGCGACCCCGTCCAGCTCGCCGTGAGCGCCGGTGCCGACCTGCTCGTCACCACGTACTCCCCGGCGCCCTCCGGCCCGGTGACCTACCAGCCGCAGGCCCGCCAGGTGTCCTACGCGGCCCGCGGCGACCACGCGGAGGACCCGCAGGGCACCGGCTACACCATGAAGACCCCCTACTGGCGGTACCTGACCGCCGTGGACGTCTGGTCCCAGGAGGCGCGCGGCGCGGTCGTCGCCTTCGGCGACTCGATCACCGCGGGCGTGAACTCCACCGTCGGCGCCAACCACCGCTGGACGGACTTCCTGGCCGCCCGGCTGCGCGGCGAGCCCGGGGCGCCCCGCTACAGCGTCCTCAACGAGGGCATAAGCGGCAACCGCATCCTGCTCGGCAACTCGGGCCCGCCGCCGGTGAACAACCCCAGCGGCCTCGACCGCTTCGAGCGGGACGTCCTCAGCCGGTCGGGCGTGCGCGTCGTGGTCATGATGCTCGGCGTCAACGACATCCTGCGGCGTCCCCAAGTGGACGACCCGCAGCGCATCCTCACCGGCCTGCGGACGCTCGTGGAACGGGCGCACGCGCGCGGGCTGCGGGTCGTGGGCTCCACGCTGACGCCGTTCGGCGGGCACGTGGGGGCCGTGGAACAGCAGGAAGTGACCCGGCAGGGCGTGAACGAGGTCATCCGCTCCGGCCAGGTCTTCGACGACGTGGTCGACTTCGACCGCACGCTCCGGGACCCGGACGATCCGGAGCGGCTGCTTCCGGCGTATAACTCGGGGGACTGGCTGCATCCGAACGATGCGGGGTATCGGGCGATGGCCGATACGGTCGATTTGAACGCGCTGAAGGGTGCGGCCGTCACGGCCCTGTGACCCCCGGGGCCCCGGGGGGCGTGCCCCCGAATCTCCGGCTGCGGGCCGGTTCGCCGCCTGCGGCGGGGGCGGCCTGCGGCCGCGTCCTCAAACGCCGGACGGGCTGATTTTGCTGACGTAGTCCGCAGCCTGCGGGC
>NZ_JBSFWT010000053.1:0-52211 GCF_053594975.1 Streptomyces sp. NPDC002537 | reverse complement strand
GCACGCGCCAAACCCTGGATCTGGGGCAGACCAGCCCCACCCACGCGCATCCTCAGGCGCCGTTTTGAGTACCGCCTTTGAGGAATCGAGCACTAGTAGGCGTGCGGGCCGCTCCCGGCGGCGGCCCCTGCCGGCCGGTCCCTGTCGGCCGGTCCGTCCCGGCGAGGTCATGAAGTGGTGGGGCGTGGGAGCACTCCGCGCGCCCGCCCCGGGGTGATCATCGGGGCATGGACATCACTCTTCACCTCGCACAGCAGCCGGAGGCCGACGAGCTGCTCGGCAGGAGTCCGCTCGCCGCGCTGATCGGCATGCTGCTGGACCAGCAGGTCCCCATGGAGTGGGCGTTCTCCGGCCCTTACACGATCGCGCAGCGGCTGGGGCGCGACGACCTGGACGCGTACGAGATCGCCTCGTACGGCCCGGAGGAGTTCGCCGCGCTGCTGTCGGAGAAGCCGGCGGTGCACCGTTATCCGGGGTCCATGGCCAAGCGGATCCAGCAGTTGTGCCAGTTCCTGGTCGAGCACTACGAGGGTGACGCGAGCGCGGTGTGGCGCGGTGCCGGGAGCGGGGCGGAGCTGCTGGCCCGGCTGAAGGAGCTGCCCGGCTTCGGTGATCAGAAGGCCCGGATCTTCCTGGCGCTGCTGGGCAAGCGGCTGGGCGTGGCCCCGAAGGGCTGGCGCGAGGCCGCCGGGGCGTACGGCGAGGAGGGTTCGTACCGCTCGGTCGCGGACATCACCGGGCCCGAGTCGCTCGCCAAGGTGCGGGCGCACAAGCAGGAGATGAAGCGGGCGGCCAAGGCAGCGGCGGCGGGGAAGCCGACGAAGTGATATCCGGGTTCATACCCGTCTGGACGGTGACCGCGCTCGGCTGGGCGGCGGGCCGGTTCCGGGTCCTCGGGCCGCACGCCCAGCCCGTGCTGGGCCGCTTCGCGTTCACGTTCGCCATGCCGGCGCTGCTGTTCCTCACGCTGTCCGCGGCACCGGTGGGCAAGATCGCCGATCCTGGTGTGGCGGTGTTCGCGATCGGTCTGCTCGCGGTGTTCGGCGTGGGCCTGCTGCTGTCGCGTGCGGTGTTCCGGATGCGGCCCGCCGACCGTGCGGTCAACGCGATGACGGCGTCCTATGTGAACTCCGCCAACCTCGGGATTCCCGTCGCGGTCGGCGTGCTGGGCGACACCACGTTCATCGCGGCGGCCGCGGTGTTCCAGATGCTGTTCGTCACCCCACTGATCATGGTGTTGATCGATCTGGACGTGCACCGGGGCGTCCGCGGCCAGTGGCGCCGCTTCGTCCAACTGCCCTTCCGCAACCCCGTGATCGCCGCCTCGGCGGCGGGCGTCGTGGTGTCCGCCCTCGGCTGGCGGCTGCCCGCCGAGGTGGTCCAGGCGATCCGGACGGTCGGTGGTGCGGGGGTGCCCGCCGCACTGTTCGCACTCGGCATGTCCCTGAACACCCGGGTGGCGCTGGATGCCAAGGGGATCGGCGAGCGGCTGACCCTCGTCGCGCTGAAGGTGGCCGCGCAGCCCCTGCTCGCGTACGCCCTCGGCCGCTGGGTCTTCGGCCTCGACGGGCACGCGCTGTTCGCCGTGGTGCTGTGTTCCGGGCTGCCGTCCGCGCAGAACGCCTTCATCTACGCGAGCGAGTACCGGCTGCGCACCGACGTGCCCAGGGACGTGGTGATCTGGTCCACCCTGCTGTCCCTGGTCACGCTGTCACTGATCTCCTGGCTGCTGGGGTGAGCCGCCGGTACGGCTCAGCGCACCAGGCGGGACACCGCCCGCAGCCCCGGGGCGCGCTCGCGGAGGCGTGCGAGGAGGTCGTCGGCCGCGGCGTCCAGGGCCTCGAACGGCATGGGGTCGAGCCGTTCGAGCAGGAAGAGGGCCGACGTCGTCGTCCCGGTGATCCGCGTGCGGACGCACTGGCGGTGGTTCCAGCGGCGGCAGGTGACCCCGCGGTCGTCGCACCACACGACCTCGCCGGGCTCCGGGTGCTCGACCGCGGGCGCTCCGTTCGCCACCGTGTCGAAGGGTTCGTCACCCGTCGCGCGCACCAGGCGCGGCGCGCCCTCGTACGCGGCCAGGTCCTCGCCGCCGATGGGGAGTCGGTGGGTGACGGAGACGGCGTTGTAGACGTCGACGAGGAGATTGACCTCGGGCAGGCCCGCGGCCGCCCGGCGGGCCAGGGCCTCGGCGCTGTTGCGCGTACGGCCGGGCTTGGCGCCGAACGCCGTGTACGCCTGCCGCCAGGCGGCGATGTGCGGTTCGGCCGTGACGTCCAGCTCGGCGGCGGTCGCGGCGGCGTCCTTGAGGAGGCCGCGCGACCAGGCATCGGTCGGGCCCGTCGGCAGCCCGTCCGCCGCGATCGCCAGCACGGCGAAGTCGGGCCGCAAAGCGCGCACGGCGTCGTCCACACGCACGCTCCCGGCCACCGCTTCCAGACCCGCTTCCAGATCCACCGCCATGGTCAGCCACCCTTCGTCAGTCATTTCACTGCAATCGACGGTAACACTGAACGACCGGAGCCCGAAGTTGCGCGAAGATGGGCGGCATGAGGCCCGACACGAGCGGCAATACTGCGGAAGGCATGCCCGCCGACGACAGATCCGTCATGGAAGCCGTGGCCGCCCGTGCCCGCGCGCTGCGCAAGGAACGGGGCTGGAGCCTCGACGCGCTGGCCGCCCGCGCCCACGTCAGCAAGGGCATGCTCGTCGCGCTGGAGAACGCCCGCTCCAACCCGAACCTCGCCACTCTGATCCGCCTCTGCGACGCCTTCGGCGTCCCGCTCACCGATCTGCTCCAGCAGCCCGCGACACCCCTGCTCCAGCCGTCGCCGCCCGACGAGCAGCCCGTCCTGTGGACCGGCCCCGACGGCGGCACGGGCACCCTGGTCACCGGCGCCACCCAGCCCGCGGGCGGCGAACTGTGGCACTGGCGGCTCGCACCCGGCGAGGAGCACCGGAGCGAGGCCCACCTCGCCGGGACGGTGGAGCTGCTGCACGTGCACCACGGCACCCTGACCGTCACCGTCGGCGGCCAGGAGGCCGTCCTGCCTGCCGGACACGGGCTGCGCATGGCGGGTGACCGGCCGCACACGTACGCCAACCGGGGCGCCTCCGCCGTCGCGTACACGGGCGTCGTGCTCGTCCCCCCGAACAGCTGACCGGCGGCCCGAATCGTCGATTCCGGGGCACCGACTCATGATTCACTCCCGGAATGCGGCCGATTGTCGCCTTCGCACTCCCGCGCCGTGGCTGCGCCGGGGACCACTCGCCCGGTAGGCTTTCCGTGTGATCTTCAAGCGCATCGGAAACGGGCGGCCGTACCCCGACCACGGCCGGGAGAGCACCCGGCAGTGGGCGGACGTCGCCCCCCGCCCGGTGCGGCTCGACCAGTTGGTGACCACCAAGCAGCAGCTCGATCTGGAGACGCTGCTCGCCGAGGACTCGACGTTCTACGGCGACCTCTTCGCGCACGTCGTGAAGTGGCAGGGCGACCTCTATCTGGAGGACGGTCTGCACCGCGCCGTGCGCGCCGCGCTCCAGCAGCGCCAGGTGCTGCACGCGCGCGTGCTCGAACTGGGCTGATCCGGCTGATCAGTCGACAGGTCAACGACTGACCGGCCGACGCGCCGACACCACTCCGACATCGGGCCGGCGGCCCGAATGGAGCCTGTTTCAGGCCGTTGTTCGGCCTTTCGGGTTGGGGTGGGCGAACCCATTGATCATTTAGTAGGCAGCGGCTCCGCCCAGCACTACGCTGCGCCCATGAGCATGCTCACCCCTCCCGGCATGGGCGGAAAGTACCGCATCACGGGTCGTCGGTTCCCGCACATGCGCCGCCCCAGAAATCGCCGCAGGATCGTGCTCGCCGCCGCCTCCGTCACCGCAGCGCTCGCGCTGGCCGGGTGGGGGACGCTGCAACTCGTCGACGTCTTCTCCGGCGGAGGCCAGGACACGACACAGGCGGCACACGGCAAGGGCGGCAAGAGCGCCACGGGCGGGAAGGGCGACTGCAAGGAGGGCGAGGACGCCCCCAAGCCACTGCCCAGGCCCGACGAGATCACCGTCAACGTCTACAACGCCACACCGCGCGGCGGGCTCGCCAAGATCACCGCGGATGAGCTCAAGAAGCGCGGCTTCAGGATCGGCAAAGTGGGGAACGCCCCCGAGCTCTACGACAAGAAGGTCTCGAACACGGGATTGCTGCTGGGCGCGCCGGAGGTCGCCGACGGGGCGCTGAAGGTGCTCGGCACCCAGCTCTCCGGCACCGATGTCAGGAACGACCAGCGCAGCGGCGAGGACGTCGATCTGATCCTCGGCGCCGAGTTCAAGGAGCTCTCGGCGAAACAGGACGCCGACAAGGCGCTCACCGAGATCGGCGGCGAGCCCGCGTCGGAGCCTCCGTCCCAGGAGGCCTCGCCCTCGGAGTCGGCGCACCCGAGCCCGAAGCCGTCCTCGGCGCGGGCCGTCACCAAGTGCTGAGGCCCTGACGACGCGCCGGGAAGCGCCGAGTCGTACGACAGGCCGGACGGTCGGGGGACCGTCCGGCCTGTCGGCGTTCTCAGGGGTTCCGGGGCCGTCAGCCCGCGGTGCCGTACATGCGGTCGCCCGCGTCGCCCAGGCCCGGGACGATGTAGCCGTTCTCGTTCAGACGCTCGTCCACGGAGGCGGTGACCACGGTCACCGGCGCGCCCGCCAGCTCGCGCTCCATGACCTCGACGCCCTCGGGGGCGGCCAGCAGACAGATCGCGGTGACGTCGTCCGCGCCGCGCTCGATCAGCTCGTTGATCGCCGCGACCAGCGTGCCGCCGGTGGCCAGCATCGGGTCCAGGACGTACACCTGGCGGCCCGAGAGGTCGTCGGGCATGCGCGTCGCGTACGTCTCCGCCTTGAGGGTCTCCTCGTTGCGGATCATGCCGAGGAAGCCGACCTCGGCGGTCGGCAGCAGCCGGACCATGCCGTCGAGCATGCCGAGCCCGGCGCGCAGGATCGGCACCACCAGGGGGCGGGGGTGGGACAGCTTGACGCCGGTGGTCGCCGTGACCGGGGACTCGATCTCCACCTGCTCCGTACGCACGTCGCGGGTGGCCTCGTACGCGAGCAGGGTGACCAGCTCGTCGGCGAGGCGCCGGAAGGTGGGGGAGTCCGTGCGCTTGTCGCGCAGCGTGGTGAGCTTGTGCGCCACCAGCGGGTGGTCGACGACGTGGATACGCATGACATCGACATTAACCGAGCTTTTGGGCGCCAGCTCCCGCGCGGTCGGCCCCGGCGGCCGTACGGAGCCCTCCGACAGTCTGTCGCAGCGTTGGCATCAAACCACCGTTTAGGGGGAAAGTGGGCACGTACGCCCGGTCTGTCACTCCGGGCGAAGACCTCGGCGCGAGGTGGTGACGCCCATGGCTGACCGCGAGATCCGCGAGAATCCAGACACCACGGACACGACGGACACCCCGGACCGGACGGAGACCCCGAACGCTCCGGAACCCCCCGGGCACGGCCCCGACAGCAGGACCGGGGTCCAGGAGACCCCGGGCGGGAGCGAGGACGAGAGCGACGCGGAGCGACGCCGCAGACGCGCGCAATTCCTCCGCGAGCTCAACGAGGCGAAGGAGCTGCGCGACCGGGTGCAGCCCCGCCGGGCGCGGGCCGCCCGGATGCGCCAGCAGATGCGGATGCGGACCTTCCGCTGGTGACGCGCCCGGCGGCGCGGCCGGTGACACGCCCGTACCGACGACGCCCGTATGGAGCCCACGTGAGGCACATCTCTTCGGACTGCTGCACGACGCAGCGCGGAAGACCTCTCGCAACGGCCGGGTTTCTGCCACGATTCCGAGTGGGCGGGGTGGTCCCCGTCCAGCCCGGCACCGCCTATGACCAGTGGGAGAGTCACGGTGTACTTCGCCGCACTGCTCGCGCGCACCGAAGACGGGTGGCAAGCGAGCGACACAGAACTCGACAACGTGGAAACCCTGTCCGACCTCGCCGACCTGGCCCGTGAGTCCTCGGTCGACGACGACACGGTCCTGGTGCTCATCGAGCAGGAGGACGCCTGGTTCGGTGTCGTCCGGGTGGACGGCGAGGAGGACCCCCGGGTCTACCTCTCCAACGCCGCGGCGGCCAGTCGCAACGCCTACGGCTCGCTGCTCGCCGACGAGCTCCTCGGGCGTGACCGGACCGAGAGCGACCTGGCCAGCCTCCCGGACCTGGACGGCACGGAGGACGGCGAACCCGAGCCGGACGACGACGAGGCCGACGCCCCCGACTCCGCCCTGCCCGCGCCCGCCGGTCCGCTGGGCGACCAGCTGATCCTCGACGACTACGGGGTGGGCAAGCAGGAGCTGCTGGCCTTCGACAGCGACGCGCTGAGCGGCATCGCGGAGGCGCTCGGCTGCACCGAGGTCCTGGAGGCCGTCCGCTGACGGCCCGCCGGGCGAGCTCGCGCACACTGGTGCGATGAACGAAGCCGTCGCCGGCCGCCGGCCCGACCACCGGCCCGATCCCGTACCCGCCTCCGGGCCCGATCCCGTACGGGATCCCTGGCACGCCCCGATGCGGGCCGCGCTGGCGGAGGCCGCGCTGGCCCCCGGCACCGGTGACGTACCGGTGGGCGCCGTCGTCCTGGCCCCGGACGGCACCGTCATCGGCCGCGGTCACAACGAGCGCGAGGCCACCGGCGACCCGACCGGCCACGCCGAGGTCCTCGCCATCCGCGACGCCGCGCGGGCCGTCGGCGAATGGCGCCTCACCGGCTGCACCCTGGTCGTGACCCTGGAACCCTGCACGATGTGCGCGGGCGCGATCGTCCTCTCGCGGCTGGACCGCGTCGTCTACGGCGCGGTCGACGAGAAGGCGGGCGCCGCGGGCTCCCTCTGGGACGTCGTCCGCGACCGCCGCCTCAACCACCGGCCCGAGGTGATCCAGGGCGTCCTGGCCGACGACTGCGCCGCCCTCCTCACCGACTTCTTCCGCAACCGCTGACCCGCGGCCCGCCCGCCCACCGCCCCCTCCCGAGCCCCTGCCGGACCCACCTCCGGGAACCGATTTCAGAGCACGGCCCCACGTCCGCTAAGCTCTCTCTCGGTAGCGTGTCCGAGCGGCCTAAGGAGCACGCCTCGAAAGCGTGTGTGGGGGCAACTCCACCGTGGGTTCAAATCCCACCGCTACCGCCAACGACGTCCCCCGACCTCACGGTCGGGGGACGTCTTGCTTTTGTCCCGTCCTCGGCTGTTGCCGTCTATTGCCTCGAGACGGCCACTCCGGACGGTGCCGCGCGCAGGGCAAGGCGCGTGGTAAGCAGCGTGGTGACGATGCCGAGCCCCGCGGCCGCGGCGAGGATGCCGAGGAGTTGGGCACCCGGGAGGGCCGGCACCGCCGAGCCGGTCAGGGCCAGACTGACCGGAACCAGCACCGCCGCACCGACCGCGGAGCCGAGCAGGAGCGCCAGCGCGACGACGATCACCGCCTCCCAGCACATCATGCGCATGATGTGGCGCCTCGTCGCCCCGACGAGGCGCAGCGCTGCGAACTCCTCGGCGCGGTCCATCGTGGACATCGCGAGGGTGTTGACGACGGCGATGGCCGTGAAGGAGCCGATCATGGCCAGCAGGAAGAGGGCGAAAGAGTTCGAGGCGTCGTGCTGGGCGTGCCTCCCCCGGTCGTAGGCGGCGCGGTCCTGCGGCCGTGCCATGGGGTACCGCGCGGCGAGGGCGTCGAGCCGCTGCCCGACGGCTCGGGGGTCGGCGGTCGCTGAGGCGCGCAACAGGACGGTGCCGTCCAGAGGCCCAGGGGTGTGCGGCGCGGCGAGGCCCCGGGCGGTGAGCACGTCGGCGAAGCCCTTGTCCCGCCCGTACACGGCGACGACGCGCCCGTCGGAGCGCGTGCCGTCCTCCCAGTCGACCGCCACGGTGTCCCCCACGGCGACTCCGAGGGTGCGTGCCCTGCGCTCGCCCAGCGCGATGCCCCGGCCCTGGAGGTCCGAGAGGGAACCCGATCGGACGTCCAGGTCGAGGAGGCTCTTCAGGAGTCCCGGATCCACTCCGTAGCCCGGGCCGCCATGGGTCTGTGTGTGTCCGTGGTGCTCGGCGGTGAGGACGGTCGTGATCGGCATGAGTCCGCTGACCGCCTCGACTCCGGGCACGCTCCTCGCCTCGGCAGCGAACTCGCCGGGGATGCCGATGCCGGAGCTGCGCACCACGTGGGTGGCGAGCAGGCGTTGGCGTTCCTGGTCCTGAGCGGCCTGGGCCTTGATCGGGGGAACGAACAGGAGGGTGCCGCCGAAGGAGACGGCCAGCACCAACGGCGTGACGGCAGCGGCCAGGCGCCGGTACTGGACACGGACCCCGGCGCCGGCCAGGAAGCCGCCGACGGGGAAGAGCTTGGCCACGGGCGCCCCCAGAAGGGTGCCGCCCGCGCGTGCCAGAACGGGCCCGAGGAGGGCGACGCCCAGCATCAGCACCATCACCATGCCGTCCGCGGTTCCCGCGCCCTCTCCGGAACGGCTGCGGGCCGTCGACACCAGCGGGACGGCGGCGACCGCGACGACCACGGCTCCGGCCACGGCCCTCAGCAGCCCGGCCCGCCGTGCGGGAGCGGAAGCCTCGCTCAGCACCTGAGCGGGATGGACGCGGGAGGCCCGGCGGGCGGCGATCAGGACGGCGAGCTGCGCGGCCACGATGCCCAGCGCGAGGACCGTCAGCAGTGCCGCCGGGCCGATCCTCAGCGGGAAGTCGTCCGGGATCACCCCCCGGCGGGCCAGTTCGATGCGCAGCAGCGCGGCCAGCCCGGCTCCGGCGGGAAGCCCGGGCAGCGCGGCGGCCAGGGTCACGATCAGCGTCTCGGCGGCGATCATGCGCCTCACTTGCCGCGGGGTGGCGGCGATGGCGCGCAACAGGCCGATTTCCCGGGTCCGTTGGCGCACCGACAAGGCGAGCGTGGCCGAGACCGTGAAGAGGGCGACGAACAGCGCGATGACGCCGAAGGTCCCGGCGAAGGAGCCCAGCGCGTCGCTGGGGCTCGCGATGTGCGCGAACTCCGCTTCCCCTCGTCGACCGCCCGTCCGCACGTCGGAGGCGTAGAGCTGCGAGGCCCCGGACGACGTCTTCTCGATGATCTCGCGCACCTGACCGGCCAGGTTCTCCGCGGACACGCCGGGTTTGGCGCGCAGGCCGACCGCGTCGACCGGCTGCCCGCCCCCCGCAAGCCGTACGGCTTGCTCCTGGGAGAAGAACACCGCCGCTTGACGGGGCTCCGCAAGGGGTGAGGAGGCCACGCCCACCACGGTGTAGGCGCGCGGCGGGCCCGTGGTCGCAAGGGTGACGGGAGCACCGGTCCGTACCGCGGCCCGGTCGGCCAGTGCCGCGTCGAGGGCCACCTCGTCGGCGGCGGCCGGGGCACGGCCGGACCGGAGGGTGAAGGGTCCCAGGGCGGCGCTCTGCCAGGAGTGCCCCAGGGAGGGGCCCCGGCCGGGGCCGTCGAGCACCTCACCGCCGCGGGTGATGACGCTCGCCGGGAAGGAGAACTCCGGGGTGACGGCGGAGACGGTGGGCAGCGCGCGCAGTCGGTCCAGGACCGGCTGCGCCGGAGCGATGCGGTGGCTGCCCGCGACGACGACGTCCGCGGCGGCGTAGCGCTCGGTGGGTTCGGGGGCTCCGAGGGCCGATTCCAGCAGGACACCGCAGGCGGTGATCAGGGTGAGGGCGAAGGCGAGGGCGGCGAAGGCCCCGGCGAATCCGGCCTTCCGCGCTCGTACGGTCAGCCAGGCCAAGCGCAGCATGCCGTTCACCCGTTCCCGAGACGGGTCATGCGCTCTGCCACGGATGCGGCGGTGGGAGAGTCGAGCGAGCCTGCCGGACGGCCGTCCGCGAGGAAGAGAACGCTGTCGGCGTATGAGGCTGCCACGGGGTCGTGCGTGACCATGATGACCGTCTGCCGCAGGGCTTTGACCGATTCGCTCAGCAGCAAGAGGATCTCGCGTCCGGTGGTGGTGTCGAGCGCGCCGGTCGGCTCGTCGGCGAAGACGACTTCCGGTCGGCCGATCAGGGCCCGGGCGATGGCCACTCGCTGTTGCTGGCCGCCGGAGAGCTGGGCGGGGCGGTGCCCGGCACGGGCGTCGAGGCCCGTGCGCCGCAGGATCTGCGCGAGCCACGTGCGGTCGGCTTTCCGGCGGGACAGCCGCAGGGGCAGGGTGATGTTCTGCTCGACGGTCAGGGAGGGCAGCAGGTTGAACGCCTGGAAGACGAAGCCGATCCGCTCCCGCCGCAGCGCGGTGCGGGCCGTCTCGTCGAGGGCGGCGAGGTCCGTACCGGCTAATCGGACCGTTCCCGACGTGGGCCGGTCGAGACCGGCCGCGCAGTGCAGGAAGGTGCTCTTGCCGGACCCCGATGGCCCCATCACGGCGGTGAAACTCCCGCGTGGGAAGGACATGGAGACCTCGCGCAGGGCGTGGACCGCCTGTGCGCCTTTCCCGTACACCTTGCTCACCGTCTCCAACGCAACAGCGGCCTCGGGTAAGCCCGTCACGTCCCTCGCGTCGCAGCCATGGGGGGACCCCGGCTCATGTGACAGCAATTGTCTACTCCTGTCGTGTGCTGCCTCATGCTAAGCCGCCTCGCAGCCGCGTGACGCCGACCCACTCATGACGCTCCGTCAGTTAGCGATGCCGCACGCAGCCCGCCAACAGGGCCTTTCCTGCGCCTGGTTCGAGAACTCCGGCCGTCCCGCGCTCACGACGTGACCTGATGTCATGCATCCGGATCACGGGCGGCCCCCGGGCGACCACCGACGCCGGCACTCCGCTTCGCCCACCCTCCCCACGCCCCCGACCGTCGGCCGTGCATTCTTTGACCAATCAGAGCACTTCCCTTTACTTCCACTTCCCCACGGGACCCCCTACCCTCAAAGGTCCCGGATCCGGCAGCGGGGGCCGAAACCTGCCGCCACGGGCATTCGAACTGCAGTCGCAGCGAACAGGCCAACCGGAGAGAAGACCGGGCATCGGACATTTCGCCGCCAATTAATCTTCCGCTCCCCCGGCGCCCACACGCGACACCCGTGCACCACCACGCCCCCCACACCCACGCCCACCTGGCGCGATCCACCGAACCGCCACCCCGGGACGAGGCGAAGAAGATCGCTCCGGGTGCGGGCAGATGATCTTGCATTGTGCGGCACAGTATTTCAGCCACGTAAACAAGACCCCCTTGCAGCACACTGCATGGCGTGTGAATCATGAGGCACATCGGTGAATGCGAAAACATCGGCACCGATTCGGCGTCAATAGTGCAGCGACTGCAGAGCCGGGGGGAGCACACGATGGACCAGCGATATGACGCGTACTGCATGGCCGACCCGATCTTTTACGACTCGCCCACCGAGCTCAAAGAGGAAAACCTCGGCTTCAGTGTCGCGGAAGGTCCCGTGCCCGAGGGCTGGCAGCGATTCGAGCAGGACGACTGGCTCGTATATCGACCGGACGGCCCGCGCGGCCCTTTGCAGGGCTGGAAAATTCACGCATCGGCTCGACGCGACAATGCCGAGAAGATCATCGAAGCGGCCTGGAACTACTGCATACCGCGCCGCATCCCCTTCAAGTTCCTCCGCGGCCGCCAAGTGCACCACACGCGCAACATGAAGTACGCGCCCCGCGGCGGAAGCGGCAAGCTCATCACCATCTACCCGGCGGACGATCGCCAGTTCCGCGAGATACTGGAAGATCTCGACCGGGAGGTGGGCGGCGAGCCGGGACCGTACATCCTGAGCGATCTGCGTTGGGGCGCCGGCCCCTTGTACGTCCGCTACGGCGGTTTCGTCGAACGTCATGTCGTCTCGGCGAAGGGGGTTCTGGAGCAGGCAATCGAAGACCCGGACGGGGTACTCGTACCGGACCGCCGGGAACCTTCCTTCCACCTGCCGCCGTGGGTGCCGTTGCCGGACTTCCTGCAGCCGCACCTGACCGCGGTGAAAGCCACCGCGGTCGGGGACCTTCCCTATCGCATCGACCGTGCGCTGCATTTCTCCAACGGCGGCGGAATCTATGTCGGCGAGGACAAGCGCACCGGCGAGAAGGTGATCCTCAAGGAGGCCCGTCCGCACGCGGGCCTGACCACCGACGGAGCGGACGCTGTCGCGCGCCTGGCCCGGGAGAAGGACATCCTGGAACGCCTCGCGGGACTCTCCGGCGTCCCCCGCGTCCACGGCTGCTTCCAACTGGGCGATCACCACTTCCTCGTGCAGGAATTCATCGAGGGGCGGCCGCTCAACAAGTTCTTCGCGGAACGCTATCCGCTCAACGGCTGCACCACGGATGAACAAGAAGTCGCCGATTACACCGCGTGGGCCCTCGATATCTGCCGGCAGGTGGAACAGGCGGTCGCCGATGTGCACGGGCGTGACGTCGTCTTCGGGGACCTCCACCCGTTCAACGTCATGGTCCGGCCCGACAACACGGTCGCTCTGATCGACTTCGAGGTCGCCGCGCTCGTGCACGAGAAAATCAGGCCCACCTTGGGAAACCCGGCCTTCGCGGCACCCCGCGACCGCACCGGATTCGGTATCGACCAATATTCTCTCGGCTGCCTGCGGCTGTCGCTCTTCCTGCCGATCACCGCGCTGCTGCGCCAGGGAGCGGAGAAGGTGACCCAGCTCGCCGAGGAAATAGCAGAACTCTTTCCCGTGCCGCGCGAATTCCTCGACACCGCTGTGCGGGATGTCCTCGGCAAGCACTCCGGCGCCGGAACCCCGGGCTTCGTGAACGGTCCGGCGGCAAAGGCCACTTCGCCGCACGGCGGCACTGCGACAGAGTCGCCGCACCCCGCCCGGCTGCTCCGCCTCCCGACGGACGCGTTCCCATGGGAGACGCTGCGCACGTCCATGGCCGATGCCATTCTGGCGAGCGCGACACCGGACCGGGACGACCGGCTCTTCCCGGGAGACATAGCCCAGTTCAGGACCGGCGGTCTGAACCTGGCCCACGGCGCGGCCGGTGTACTCTACGCGCTCGACATCACCGGCGCGGGCCGTTTCCCCGAGCATGAGGAGTGGCTGCTGGCACACGCCGCCCGGCGCGACCAGCGGGCCCGGCTCGGCTTCTACGACGGGCTGCACGGCGTCTCGTACGTACTCGAACGCCTCGGCCACCGCGCGAAGGCATTGGAGATCCTGGAGCTCTGTCTGGCGGAGAACTGGGAAGCCCTCGGCAACGACCTCCAGTCCGGCCTGTCCGGCATCGGGCTCAACCTCGTTCACTTCGCCCGGGCCACCGGCGACCCCGCCCTGCGACAGACCGCGCTGCGGGCCGCGGACCTGGTCGCGGACCGGCTCGGCAAAGAGGACGACGTGGCAACGGTATCCGGCGGCAAGCAACCGCACGCCGGACTGCTGCAAGGGTCCTCCGGACCGGCACTGTTCTTCGTCCGTCTCTACGAAGACACCGGCGACACGGCCTTCCTCGACCTCGCGGCCACCGCGCTCGGTCAGGACCTGCGACGGTGTCTGACCCGCGACGACGGGGCCGTGCACGTCAACGAGGGCTGGCGTTCCATGCCGTACCTCGCGACCGGCAGCGCCGGCGTGGCCCTGGCACTCCAGGCCTACCTGCGGCACCGCACCGAAGAGCGCTTCGTCACCGCGGGCGCGGGCATGAGGCACTCCTCGACGGCGCCCTTCTACGTCCAGTCCGGGCTCTTCAACGGACGTGCGGGAATCCTCGCGCACCTCGCCGCGGTCTCGCGCTCCCGGACCCCCGCGGCGGACCCCGCCGTGACCGCGCACATCCGCGCGCTGTCCTGGCACGCCCTCTCCCACCAAGGACACCTGGCCTTCCCGGGAGAACAGTTGCTGAGGCTTTCGATGGATCTCGCCACCGGGACAGCAGGCGTCCTGCTCGCGATCGGCGCGGCTCTGCACGACAGCCCCGTGCACTTGCCGTTCCTCGCGCCGGGCGCCGGCCCCGGGCTGTCGAACGGCCGCTGACGGCCGAGTGCGGGGGCTTCCGAACCGTCCCCGCCGCTCCCCAGACTCCCCTCCGGTGACGGAGGGGGCCCACAAGGGCACCACGCGACAACTCATTCGGAAGGAGGTGACCCCACATGTCTCTGCTCGACCTTCAGGCGATGGAGCTTCCCGCCGAGGCGGAGGAGCTGATCCCCATGGGCAGCGGTAACAGCACCGACTGCAGCAACTCCAGCTGGCTGTGGTGCAACTGACACCGAACCGTCCCACCCGTCCGACCCGTACAACAGGAGGCAATCATGTCCCTGCTCGACCTTCAGGCGATGGAGCTTCCCGCCGAGGCGGAGGAGCTGATCCCCATGGGCAGCGGTAACAGCTCCGACTGCAGCAACTCCAGCTGGCTGTGGTGCAACTGACACCAGTCCGGTGTCGGTGAGCTGACTGCTCAGCGATAGCCATACAGCTCGGCTGGACGAAGTCACAGTTCGTCCAGCCGAGCCGTGCTCTGTAGGTCAGCACAGATCGGCTGATCACGCCACCCTTGTGCACACCACCCCGAGAAGGAGGAGACATGGCCCAGCCCCCGGCTTCCGGCCGGTCCACGTCTTCCTCGCCGTCACGGAGCGCGGACCGCCTGCTGCTGCGGATGTCCCGCGACGGGCGCGGCTGGACGGCCGTGCTGGCCGTCACCGCACTGCTGGACACGACCGCCCAAGTCGCCCTGCCGGCGCTCCTCGGCCGAACCGTGGACTCTCTCGTGTCCGGGGAGCGGTCCCTTGCCTGGGCGATCGGCTGCACCGGAGCCGTAATCCTCATGGTGGTCTGTGACGCGCTCGGGGAGACGGCCGTGGGCAGCGTCTCCGCCGCAGGAACCGCCTGGCTCCGGCACCGGCTGGTGGACCGGATGCTGGCCATGGGCGACCGGGCCACGCGTCGCTTCCCGCGGGGAGACCTGGTCAGCCGCGTGGTGAACAACGCCTCGGAAGCGGGGAACGCGACCGGCACGGCGGTGTGGACGGTCCTTTCCGTCCTGCCCACGATCGGCAGCGTGATCGCTCTGTGGCTCATCCACCCATGGCTGGCGGTCACCTTCGTCGTGGGTCTGCCCGCGTTGTTCGTCCTCCTCCGGGGCTTCGCCCGGAACGCCACCGAGCTGATGACGCAGTACCAGCGCTGTCAGGGCGGCATCTCCGCCGCCCTGCTCGACGCCCTCGCCGGCATCCGGACCGTCAGGTCCGCCGGGACCCTGGACCGCGAGCAGGACCGTGTACTCCGCGGTCTCCCGGAGCTGAGCTCCCTGGGGCACGGCATGTGGAAAGCCCAGACCGCGATGGCCGCCAAGGGCGCCCTCCTCGTCCCCCTGCTGGAAGTGGCCGTGCTCGCCGTCGCGGGCTTCGCCCTCGCAGCCGACCGCATGAGCCCCGGAGACATGCTGGCGGCCTGGCGCTACGTCTCCCTCGGCGCGGGCTTCGGCATGACGACCATGCTGATGGCCCGCCTGGCCCGGGCCCGAGCCGGAGCGCGCCGCGTCGACGAGGTGCTGTCCGAACCGGTCATGGCCTACGGAACGACAGAGCTGCCCCCCGGGCCGGGCCGCCTGGAGTTCCGCGACGTGTCCCTGAGCAGCGGCCGGTCACAGGTCCTGAACGGCGTGGACCTCGTCGTCCCCGCGGGCACCTCGCTCGCCGTCGTCGGACGGTCGGGGACCGGGAAGTCACTGCTCACAGCCGTGGCAGGCCGCCTGCTCGACCCCGACGACGGGGTGGTCCTGCTGGACGGCGTGCCCCTGCCCTCCCTGGGCCGGCACGGCCTCCGCCGCGCCGTCGGCTACGCCTTCGAACGCCCGGCGCTCGTCGGTGACACGCTGGCCCGGACGATCCTGCTGAGCGCCGGGCAGCCGTCCGACGAGCGCATGGAGCACGCGGCTCGCGCGGCCCAGGCGCACGCCTTCATCCAGCGGCTGCCGCAGGGGTACCGCACGCGGCCCGAGGACGCCCCCCTCTCGGGAGGCGAGGCGCAGCGGATCGGTCTCGCCCGTGCCTTCGCCCACGACGGCCGCGTACTGATCCTCGACGACGCGACGTCCAGCCTCGACACCGCGACGGAGCAGCAGATCGGCTCCGTCCTCACCGACCGGCTGAGCGACCGCACCCGGCTGATCGTCGCCCACCGGGCGTCCACCGCGGCCCGCGCCGACCTGGTCGCGTGGCTCGACGAGGGGCGGGTCCGGGCCCTGGGGAGCCATCAGGAGCTGTGGCACGACCCCGCCTACCGGTCCCTCTTCGCACCGGATTCCGGCGACCGGACCGCGACGGCTCGCCCCCCTTCGCCGCATACCCCGCGCACCGGGAAGGTCACGACCGAGGGAACAGTATGAGCCGCGGCTCGAACAGCGGTAAGGACAAGGCCGACTCGCCGTCCCGCGTCATGCTGGCCGAAGTGGCCGCCTCTCTCAGGGACAAGCGGCGTCTCCTCCTTCCGCTGCTGCTGTGGTCATTGGTCGAGGCCGTACCGGCCTTTCTCACCGGCCAGTTGGTGACGCACGCTGTGGACTCCGGGTTCGCGGCCGACCGGCCGCTGGCCGGGATGGCCTGGCTCGGACTGCTGGGGGCGACCGTGTGCGCCGGAGCGTGGGGAACGCGACAGGTGTATCCCCGGCTGGCGCACATCGTCGAGCCCTTCCGCGACGGCCTGCTGCGGCGCGTGGTGGGGAACTCCCTGCACCGGGCGGCGGACGGACGTCCGGCGGACACCGCGGGAATCGCCCGGCTGACTCAGCAGGTGGAAATCGCGCGTGAGGCGTACGCGGGCCTCGTCATGGTCACCCGGGGGTTCGTCTTCACCGTCGGCGGGGCCCTGCTCGGCATGCTCTGGCTGGCGCCGCCGCTCCTCGTCCTCGTGCTGCCGCCGCTGTGCCTCGGCCTGGCCGGCTTCCTCCTCCTCGCCGGAAAGGTGGCCGCCCGGCAGCGTCGGCTGATGCTGGCCGACGAAGAACTGTCCGAGGCCCTGACCGCTGCCTCCGGAGGTCTGCGCGACATCGTGGCCTGCGGTGCGGAGGACGAGTTCCGTGCCTCTTTGGGGCGGCTGGTAGACGCCCAGGCCCTGGCCGGACGCCGACTCGCCTGGATGGCGACCGTCCGCATCGGCGCCGTCGCGGTGGGAGGCTGGACGCCTCTGCTGCTGGTCGTCGCCGCCGCCCCCTGGCTGCTCCGGCACGGGATGACCGCAGGCGGGATCATGGGCGGTCTCGCCTACGTCACCCAGGGTCTGCTGCCCGCGCTGCGGACCCTGGTCCAGGGCCTGGGCGGGAGCGGCATCAGACTGTCGGTCGCGCTGCACCGGATCTGTGAGACGGGGGCACCGCGCTCTCCGGGGCCGGGCGCACCCCGGCGGCCCACCACTCCGGCGGCTCACCGGGGCCGCTGCGACCTGCTGCTGCACGAGGTGACCTTCAAGTACGGCGCCCGGTCCGATCCTGTGATCGACAACCTGAGCATGGCGATTCCGCACGGCGAGCACCTGGCCGTCGTCGGTCCCAGCGGCATCGGGAAGTCCACCCTGACGAACCTGATCGCCGGAATGCTGGCGCCGGACAGCGGCCGTGTCCTCCTGGGCGGGTCGCCCACGACGGCGCTGGACCCGCAGGCGCTCGCCCGCTGTCGGGTCCTCATCCCCCAGGAGGCATACGTCTTCTCGGGCTCGCTGGAGGAGAACCTCACCTACCTCCGCCCGGAGGCGTCCCCGGAGGACCTGGACCGCGCCATAGCGGCGCTCGGTATGGCCGACCTGGTGACGCGGCTAGGAGGACACCGGGGACACGTCCTGCCGACTGCGCTCTCCGCGGGCGAGCGTCAGCAGGTCGCCCTGGCGCGTGCCTACCTCTCACCGGCCCCCCTCGTCGTCCTGGACGAGGCGACGTGCCATTTGGATCCGGGGGCGGAGGCACGGGCCGAAGAGGCCTTCGCCCGCCGCCCGGGCTCCCTCGTGGTCGTCGCCCACCGCATGAGTTCGGCACTGAGAGCGCGCCGGGTCCTCGTGCTGGACGGAACGCGGGCGACGAGCGGCAGCCACACCGACCTGCTCACGACGTCCCCCCTCTATCGCGATCTCGTCGGGCATTGGAACGACGATCATCGAATGAGGAGCGGAACATGACAGTCGGCCGGACGGGCCGTCGGGCTGAGAGGCCATCCGCTGAGCCGTTTCCGCCACGCCGTGGACACCCCTGAACCCACCCCTCAGGCCAGCGCCTCCCCCACCGCCTCCGCGAAGGCCCTGATGCGGGAGTTCTCGTGGGCGCGGTTCCAGACGAGGCCGAGGGCGGAGTCGGGGAGGCCGGTGACCGTGATGTAGGCGATGTCGCGGCGGCGGTGGTATTCGGCGGTGGAGTGGCAGAGGAGCATCGCGCCGCGGTTGGCGGCGACGAGGGAGAGGCCCTCCTGGAGGGTGGAGACCATGGGGCCCGCGGGGACGGGGAGGCCGGCGGGGGTGCGGGAGGGGGCCTGGGCCTCGCGCCAGTAGACGGGGGCCGGGCCGCGGACGCCGACGAGGGGCGAGTCGGCGAGGTCCTCCGCGCACAGGAGCGTGCGGGACGCGAAGGGGTGCCGCTTGGAGACCGCGAGGTACTGCGGCTGGCGGGAGAAGACGGGACCGAGGGCGAGGGATTCCTCCGCCATGGGCAGCAGGACGACCGCGGTGTCGACCTCGCCGCGGTGCAGCGGCCCGAAGGGGTCGGAGAGCGGCACCTCGGTGATCTCCGTGGAGCAGTCGGGGTAGCGGTCCTCGAAGAGGCCGACGACGGCCATGAAGGCGTCGTCGGCGCTGCCCTGGAAGCCGATCCGCAGGCGGCCCGCGACACCGCGGGCGGCGGCGTGGGCGTCCTCGACGGTGGCGCGGAGAGCGGCGTAGGCGGGCCGCAGGGAGCGGAGGAAGTCCTCGCCGAGCGGGGTGAGCCGGACGCGACGGCTGGTACGTTCCACGAGGCGGGCGCCGATGCGGCTCTCCAGGGAGCGCAGGAGCTGGCTGACGCGCCCCTGCGAGACGTACAGCCGTTCCCCCGCCCGTCCGAAGTGCAGCTCCTCCGAGAGGGCCAGGAAGCACTCCAGCTCGCGGATCTCCAGGCCGCTCGCGGACTTCCGCGCCGTGACCGTCATTCGTGCCCCCACTTCCGCAGGCGGCCCCCGAGTGCGCGGCCCCCTGACACCGCGTCGATTAATCCCCCTCATGGAAGCATTAGGACTTCGCGATTGTTCCCCCCGGCCCCCCGGAGTTGGCTGGGGGCATGGCAAAAGTTGATGACATGACCACCGGGGCCCCGGCCTCGGGGAACACGACGGTGAGGGGGTGGCCGGCCGTCGTGGCGGTGGCGGCCGGGACCTTCACGGTCGTCACGTCGGAGATGTTGCCGGTGGGCCTGCTCACCCCGATCGGGGACGCGCTCGACGTCACCGAGGGCACCGCCGGCCTGACCCTGACCGTCACCGGCATCGTCGGGGCGCTGTCCGCGCCGCTGGTCACCTCCGCGGTGGGCAGGATGGACCGGCGGCTGGTGCTCTGTTACCTGATGGCGCTGCTGACCGCGGCCAACCTGCTCGCGGCGTGGTCGCCGAACTTCGCGGTCATGATGGCGGCGCGCGTGCTCGTCGGCATCGGCATGGGCGGCGTGTGGTCGCTGGCGGGCGGCCTGGCCGGACGGCTGGTCACGCCCGACAAGGCCGGGCCCGCGACCTCCCTGGTGTTCAGCGGCATCGCGGTGGCGTCCGTGCTGGGCGTGCCCGCGGGGACGTACATCGGTGAATGGGCGGGCTGGCGCGAGGCGTTCGTCGCCATCGCCGCGCTCGCGCTGCTGGTCACCGTCGCGATGGCGGTACTGCTGCCGCCGCTGCCCGCGGAGCAGGCGGTCGGACTCGGCGGTGTGATGCGGCTGTTCGGCAACCCCAGGGTGGCCACGGGCCTCGCCGTGGTGGCGCTGCTGGTGTGCGGTCACTTCGCCGCGTACACCTACGTCCGTCCGGTGCTGGAGGATGTCTCCGGCGTGAAGGCGAGCCTGATCGGCACCCTGCTGCTGATCTACGGTGTCGCCGGTGTCGCGGGCAACTTCCTGGCCGGTTCGCGGGTCGGGACGGCCATCAAGGGCACGCTGCTGATGATCAGCGCGGTGCTGGCGGTGTCGGTGCTGCTGGTGCCGAAGCTCGGGGTGTCCACGCCGGGGGCGCTGATCCTGCTGGCGGTCTGGGGCATCTCGTACGGCGGTGTGTCGGTCAGCACGCAGACCTGGCTGTCGACGGCGGCGCCCGAGGCGCGCGAGGGCGTGACCTCCCTGTTCGTGGGCATCTTCAACGGCGCGATCGCCGTGGGCGCCACGGCGGGCGGCCGGATGGTCGACGGCTTCGGCACCGAGTCGGTGATGTACCTGGGCGGTGGCCTGGCGATCGCCGCCCTGCTGGTGACCCTGTTCGGCCGGGTGCCCAAGGCCGGTGCCACAGCGGCTGATTGAGCCGATCGGGCCGATCGGGCCGGACCGGCTGTACCGGACTGCACCGGACCGCATCGAACGGAATCGGACGGAATAGGAACAGCCGGTTCCACTCTGGACCAGCGGCCGCGGAACCCCCGCCGCGGCCGCTTCAGGCTGAGGAAAATTTTTCATTTTCCCGTACTGAAACCCCTAGTTGACGTGACTTTAAAGACCCTATGGCTATTCATTGCAAACCTTGTGCGAGACACCCCTTGTTGTGCATGAATGGTGTGTGGCACCGGCAGAGGTCGCCGCCACGGGGGACACAAGGGGGTACGGGGGGAATGGCCATGCGATCCGGCTACTGCGGCGCGGCTCGACCACGGTCCGACTCAAGGGACCTTGCTCGCGCTTTTCCGGAGCGGAAGGAGCGTGGGAATGAGATCATCTGACGTGCGTCCGGCCGCCCCGGGCGACAGGAGGACGACCGACGCGCACGAGCTCGTGCGCCGCCATCGCGGCACCCTGGACCGCGCGTTGGAGACCATCCGCACCCGGGCCCACTGGTCCCCCTACCCCGAGGATCCCGCCTCCTACGGCCCCGACGGCGCCGCCGAGGGCGAGGCGGCGCACCACCGCTCGCTGGACCGCCACTTCGCGCTGGACCAGCCCGGCCAGGACGGCGTCGTGGGACCCTCCCCCGCCGAAGGTGGCGAGAAATCGCCGTTCGGGCCGGAGTTGGGAATCTCCTACCCGCACCACGACCCCACGGTGCTGCTGCCCGCGATGCGCGAGGCGATGCCGGCCTGGCGGGACGCGGGCGCCGCCGTGCGCGCGGCCGTTTGCGTGGAGATCCTGGCCCGCGTCAACTCCCGTTCGCACGAGTTCGCGCAGGCCGCCGCGCACACCAGTGGCCACAATCCGGTCATGGCGTTCCACGCGGGCGCCGTGCACGCGCAGGACCGCGGGCTGGAGGCCGTCGCCCACGCCGTCGCCGAGCAGACCCGGCTGCCGGGAACCGCCGTGTGGAGCAAGCCGCAGGAGGGCGCCGGGCCCTTCGTCCTCGACAAGACCTTCACGCTGCGGCCGCGCGGCGTCAGCCTGCTGATCGGCAACGCGGTCTTCCCCGCCTGGAACGGCTACCCCGGCTTCTTCGCCTCCCTGGCCACCGGCAACGCCGTCCTCGTCAAGCCGCACCCGCGCGCCGTGCTGCCGCTGGCGCTGACCGTGCACGTGGCGCGCGAGGTGCTGCGCGAGACGGGGTTCGGCCCCGACCTGGTGTGTCTGGCCCCCGAGCGGCCCGGCGAGGCCCTGGCCAAGACCCTCGCCACGCACCCGGACGTCCGCATCGTCGACTACGCGGGCTCCGCGCCCTTCGGCGACTGGCTGGAATCGCATGCCCGCCAGGCGCAGGTGTACGCCGGGAAGTCCGCCGTGAACAGCCTGGTCATCGACTCCACCGCGCACTACCGCGACATGCTCGACAACCTGGCCTTCAGCCTCGCCCTCTACAGCGGGCAGCTGTGCACCAGCCCGCAGAACCTGCTGATCCCGCGCACCGGCATCCGCACCGACGAGGGGCACAAGACGTACGCCGAGATCGTCGCGGACCTCGGCGGCGCCCTCGGCACGCTGCTCGCGGACGACGGGGAGGCGAGCGCCGTGCTCGGCGCGCTGCTCGGGCCCGAGGTGCTCGCCCGGGTCGGGAAGGCCGCCTCGGGCGCGCTCGGCGAGGTCGCCGTGGCCCCGCGCGCGGTCGTCCACCCGGAGTTCCCGGAGGCCGTGATCCGCACGCCCACCGTCGTGGCGCTGGACGCAGGCCGGCCCGAGGACCTGGCGACGCTGTCGGCCGAGTGGCTCGGGCCCGTCTTCTTCGCCGTCGCCGTCGACTCGACGGCCGCGGGCATCGACCTGCTGGCCCGTACGGCACGGGAGCGGGGCGCGCTGTCCGCGGGCGCCTACACCACCTCACCGGACGTCGAGGCGGCGCTCGAGGACGCCTGCGCCGAAGTGGGTGTCATGCTCTCGCTAAATCTGATGGGGCAGTGGTACATCACGCAGTCCGCCGTCTACTCGGACCTGCACGGCACGGGCATGAACCCGGCCGCCAACTCGGTGTACTGCGACGCCGCGTTCGTCGCCGGCCGCTTCCGCACGGTGGGCGTGCGGCGTCACGGCTCCACGGGCCGCTAACCGCCCGTACCGCCCCGCGCCGCACGACCTCCGAGGGAAGGGCGACCCCACACCCATGCTCACCACGTTCACCACACCCGTCGACCGGCCCCTGCGCGGCCGTGAGCGCGAGATGGCACGCGTCCGCGACATCCTCGAACACGGCCGCCACGGCGGCCGCACCCTGCTGATCGTCGAGGGCCGGCCGGGCCTCGGCAAGACCCGGCTGATGCGCGAGTGCATGGCCCTCGCGGACCGCCTCGGCTATGTCACCGCGCCCGCCTCGCGGACCGCGCGCCCGGCCCGCCCCGCCTCCTGGCCGCGCCACCACTTCCAGGCGCCCGGCCACCGCGAGGCGGGCGCCCGGCACCACACGCCGGTCCGTCCCGTCCTCGTGCCGATCGACGAGTTCCAGGGCATCGGACCCGCCTGGACCGAGCAGGCGGCGGCCCTCCGGAACGGCCCGCACCACGACCGGGTCGTCTGGGTGGTGGCCCGCCGCACCGGCCTGGGCCCCGACCCCGCCGGCCTCCTGCTGTCGGACCCCACCGACCACTGCGAACGCATCGCGCTCGGCGCGCTGTCGTCCTCCGCCGCGCTGGAGCTCGCGGCCGACCTCCTGGGCGCGGCGCCCTCGCCGCTCCTCGCCCGCCTCGTGGAGGAGTTCGACGGCCACCCCCGGCTGATCGTCGAACTCCTCACCGGCATGCGGGAGGAACAGAACATCCAGATCGTCGACGACCGCTCCACCCTCGTCTCCAGCCGCCTCCCCGAGCGACTGCGCGCCCGGGTCCGCACGACGCTCGCGCAGTACTCCCCCGAGTGCCGCCAACTGCTGTGCGTGGCGGCCGTCATGGGCGAGGAGGTGGAGTACGAGGAACTGGCCGTCATGCTGCACACCTCGCCCTCCGCGCTGCTGCCCGTCGTGGAGGAGGCCTGCGCCACGGGCATCGTCCGCGACGAGGGCGCGCGGACCGTCTTCCACAACGAGCTGCTGCGGCAGATCATCGACGACTCGGTGCCGGGCGCCCTCAAGCGCGCCCTGTACCGGGAGGCCGCGGTGCTGCGGACCGTGCGCCGCACCCCTGAGAACAACACCCGTACCGACGACCGCGCCGACACCCGCGCCGAAGACCGCACCGACGTCCGTACCGACGTCCGTACCGACGACACCGGCGCACCGGACGGCGCACAGCCGCCGTACGCGCCAGGCCCGGACCACCCCCGGCTCAGCGCCCAGCAGCACGAGCTGATCCGGCTGGTCGGCGAGGGGCTCACCAACCAGCAGATGGCCCGCCGGCTGGGGCTGTCGCCGCACACCGTCAACTACCACCTGCGCAAGCTCTTCAAGTGCTTCGGGGTGAACTCGCGGATCGATCTGCTGAGGGCCGCCGAGCCGCACCGCGCGCCCTCGCCGGCCGACAGGCAGGAACCATGACCGAACGCACTCCGGAGGAGCTCCGTTGACCGCCCTCGCACTGCCCCGCACCTGGCCGAACGGCGCCGCGCCCGAGCCCGGGCGGCGCACCCCCTGGCTGCGGGACGCCCTCGCCGCCGAACCGGACGACGGCAAGTCGCCGCCGCTCGAAGGCGACACCCGGTGCGACGTGTGCATCGTCGGCGGCGGCTACACCGGCCTGTGGACCGCCCTGGAGATCCTGGAACGGGCCCCCGGCACCGACATCGTGCTCATCGACGCCGACATCTGCGGCGGCGGGGCCAGCGGCGCCAACGCCGGTTTCCTGATGCCTATGTGGGCGCGGTTCCGCAGTCTTGTGTCCATCAGCGACCACGAGGAGGCGCGCCGCCTGGGCGAGGCCTCCGAGCGGGCCGTCGACGAGATCCTGTCCTTCGTCGACGAGCACGGCATCGACGCCGGGCACCGGCGCGGGCCCTGGCTGTGGGCCGCCTCCAACCGGGCGCAGCTCGGCGCCTGGGAGGACACCCTCCAGGAACTGGACCGCGCGGGCATCGAGCCGCTGCGCCAGGTCTCCGCCGACGAGGCCCGCCGCATGGTGGGCACGGACTCCCACTACGGCGGTGTCGTCGACCCCGGCTGCGCGACCGTCCAGCCCGCGAAGCTCACCCGCGGCATGCGGCGCGTGGCCCTGGAGAAGGGCGTCCGCATCCACGAGCAGACGCCGCTGACCGGGCTGCGGACCGGTGTGCGGACGGAGGCGGTGACGCCCCGCGGCACGGTCTCCGCCGACCGGGTGGTGCTGGCCATCAACGCCTGGGCCGGTCAACTGGAGGACATCGGGCGGCGCATGGTGACCATAGCCAGCGACACCGTCCTCACCGCGCCCGTCCCGGAGCGGCTCGCCGAGCGCGGCTGGACGGACGGCACGTCCGTCTGCGACTCGCGGCGGCGGCTGAACTACTACCGCACCACCCCCGACGGGCGGCTCGTCTTCGGCAAGGGCGGCTCCGGGATCTCCTACGGCCGCACCGGCCCCGACACCATGTGGGGACGGCCGCTGCGGCCCGCCGAGATGCGGCGGCAGTTCCTGCGGATCTTCCCGGACCTGGCCGACGTGCCGGTCGCCGGGGCGTGGACGGCGCCCGTGGAGTATGCAGTGACGGGGGTGCCGTTCGCCGGGTGGCTGCGGTCGGTGCCGAACGTCTGTTACGGCACCGGGTATTCGGGGGACGGGGTCGGGCCGTCGAAGCTGATGGCCAAGGTTCTGGCGTCGCTCGTGCTGGGCACGCGCGACGAGTGGTCCTCCTCGGGCTTCGCCCGGACCCCTGGCGGGGTGCTGCCGCCGGAGCCGTTCCGGTTCGCGGGGTCGCGGGCCGTGCTTCCCGCCCTCCGGGCGGTGGAGGAACGTGAGGACCGGGGGGCGTTCGTTCCGGGCCCTGTGAAGCGGCTGGTGTCGATCGACCCGTCGGCGTTCCGCCGACCTTGACCCGTACGGGAGTTCTTGGGCCCCCGGCTGCGGGCCGGTTCGCCGCCTGCGGCGGGAGCGGCCTACGGCCGCGTCCTCAAACGCCGGACGGGCTGGAATTACGGGCCATGACCACTGAGAGGGGCCGGGAGCGAAACTCTCACCTGCGGGCCGGTTCGCCGCCTACGGCGGGGGCGGCCTGCGGCCGCGTCCTCAAACGCCGGACGGGCTGGAATTGCCGGCCTTGACCTCGAAACTGCGGGGCATGACCGCTGGGAGGAGTCAGGAGCGAAGCCCTCACCTGCGGGCCGGTTCGCCGCCTACGGCGGAGGCGGCCTGCGGCCGCGTCCTCAAGCGCCGGACGGGCTGATTTTGCTGGTGTAGTCCGCAGTCTGCGGGCCGCAGGGCAAAGAGCCACGGTCCGTGCAATCCAGCCCGTCCGGCGTTTGAGGACACCGCGCGTCAGCGCGTGATCGGTGCCAGATACCGGTCCAGCGCAGCATCCGGCAGGACACGGGAGAGGACTCCCATCCGGCGCGCGTCCGTGCCCACGGAATACCGCGTACGCGGAGAGGCATCCGTCAAGGCGCGGGTCACCGCGCGGGCGAAGTGCGACGGGGTCGTCGAACTCGTGCGCGCGCCGCGCTCGTTCTGGTGGAGGAAGCGGTTGAAAGGGATGCGGTAGAGCTCGGCGACCGGCTCGGGGACGGCTTCGAGCGCGGCGCGGGCCGTGTCGGAGACCTTGCCCCAGATGGGGGTCAGGATGGCGCCGGGCTGCACCACGGAGACGTCGACGCCGAAGGCGCGCAGCTCGCGGCGGAGGACGTCGGTGAGGGCCTCCTTGGCGAACTGGGCGGCGGAGTAGGCGCCCATGTAGGGGATCGCGACGCTGCCGAGCCCGGAGGTCACGTTGACGACGCGGCCCCGGCTGCGCCGGAGCGCCGGCAGGAAGGCGCGGGTGACCGCGAGCTGCCCGACGACGTTGGTGTCGAGCTGACGGCGCAGCTCGTCCGTGGTGACGCACTCCAGGGGCGCGGAGACGCACACCCCGGCGTTGTTGACCACGGCCCACAGGCCGTCGTCGCCGGTCGCCCCGGCGATCTCCTCGGCCGCGGCGGCGATCGACCCGTCGTCGGTCACGTCGAGGAGGACGGGCGTGAGCCCGCCGTACGCGGCGGCGGTGAGCCCGTCGCCGTCGGCGGCCCCGCGGACCCCGGCGAAGACGCGGAAGCCGGTCTCCGCGAGGTGCAGGGCGGCGGCGCGGCCGAGCCCGGTGGAGGCCCCGGTGACCAGGACGGCGCGGCCCGCCGGGGACAGGGGTGCACGGCGGCTAGCGGGCATGGCGGACCTCCGCGGGGACGTGGCCGGGGAAGGTGAGGGAGTCCTCCAGGGTCCGGGTGAGCCGGGCCGCCGGGAGGAACTTGAAGTAGGCGTCGCGGATCGGGCGCCGGACCGGGTTCTCCGACTGCTCGAAGTCGCTGATGCCGCGGGAGGCGGCGACCATGCCGCGGGCGCGCTCGCGGCGCTCGTCCTCGTAGCGGCGCAGGCCGCGGGTGAGGTCGTCGGCCCGTCCGAGCACCCGGGCGAGGACGGCGGCGTCCTCCATGGCCATGCCGGAGCCCTGTCCGAGGCTGGTGAGCATGGGGTGCGCGGCGTCGCCGAGGAGGGTCACCGGGCCCTTGCCCCAGCGCTCCAGGAAGGGCCGGTCGCGGGAGGGGACGGCGATGATGGACTCCTCGGGGGTGACCCGGATCGCCTTCTGCACCTCGTCGGCCCAGCCCTCGTAGGCGCGCAGGACCTCGGACTTGCCGCCGCGCCACTCACGGGACTGCGCGGCCGGCATGTTCTTGGTGCCCCACCAGTAGAGGCGGCCGCCGCCCATGTCGACCAGGCCGAAGCGCTTGCCGCTGCCCCAGTAGTGGGTGACGGAGCCCTTGGTGAAGCGCGGGTGCTCGAAGGGCACGACGGCGAGCCACACGATGTAGCCGCTGTCCTTGGAGGGCTCGCCGGGGCCGACGAGCTGACGGCGGACGACGGAGTTGAAGCCGTCGGCGCCGATGAGGATGTCGCCGTGCGCCTCGCGCCCGTCCTCGAAGGTGACGCGTACGCCGCCGCCGTCCTCGTCGGTGACGAACTCCTTCGCCGTGGCGCCGAGTTCGATCGGTATGCCCTCGGCGGCCTCCAGCAGGGCCTGCTGGAGGTCGGAGCGGGTGATGAGGACGCTGGGCACGCCGAGCCGCTCGATGATGCCGGGGAACGGGAACTCCCTGATCAGCCGGCCGCGGGCGGTCCTGACGTGGTACGACTCCAGGACCTGGCCGCGCTTCTCCAGACCGAGGTCGACGCCGATGGAGTCGAGGGCGGCGATGGCGTTGCTCATCACGGACAGCCCCGACCCGGCGGCCTTCAGCTCGCCGGCCCGCTCGTAGACCTCGACGTCGAGGCCCACCTTGCGCAGGGAGACGGCGGTGGCGAGACCGCCGATGCCCGCGCCGATGACGATGGCCTTCCCGGCCTGCTTCTTCCGACTCATGATCACTCACCCATCAATTCGAAGACGGTCTCGACCACATGCTTCACGAAGGGCTCTTCCATGATGGTGAGGTGGTCGCCGTCCACGTCGATCTTCCTGAAGTCGCCGGTGGTGCGCTCGCGCCAGCCGTTGGTGGGGTCCTGGTGCATGGACTGGATCGAGGTGTGCATGTTGTCCAGGACCGGGGGCAGCGGCTGCTTGGCGCGGATCAGCACCATGTCCTGCTCGACGGGCTCGGGCCGGTAGGCGAACGCGGCCCGCCAGTTGGCCTCGTAGACGCTGAAGAGCCGCCGGACGATCGCGCCGGAGGACCCGGCTGGCAGCACGCCCTCGTCGACCGCGAGCTGGGCGATGAAGTCGAACTTCTCCTCCAGCGTCGCCAGGCGCGCCGGAATGATCTCCTCCGGGGACTTGCCGCCGCGCTTGAGCCACAGCAGCTCCCAGAAGAACCAGGTGAGCAGGGCGTCGTCGCCGGTGGCCGTGCGGCGGCCCGGGTTGAGGGCCGTGGTGTCGAGGAGGACCAGGCGCGCGATCTCCTCGCCCGCCGCCCGCAGCTGGCGCGCCATCTCGAAGGCCACGAAGCCGCCGAAGGACCAGCCGCCGATGGCGTACGGGCCGCTGGGCTGCACCCGCTTCATGGCCTCGATGTAGCTCGCGGCGATCTCCGGGACGCCGCGCAGCGGTTCGGTGCCCGCGTCGCTGCCCGCCGCCTGGAGGGCGTAGAACGGCTGGTTCTCCGGCAGATGGTCCTTGAAGCGGAGGTAGCACAGGACGTTGCCGCCCATGGGGTGGACGAAGAACACCGGCCGCTTGTCGCCCGCGGGCCGGATGGGCACCAGCGGGTCGAAGGCGGCCACCGCGCCGCCGTCGCGCAGCCGGTCCGCGAGCTCGGCGACCGTGGGCGAGGCGACGAACTCGGACAGCGGGACGTTGATGCCGTACCGCTGCTCGATCAGGACGACGAGGCGCATCGCGGTGAGCGAGGTGCCGCCGAGGTCGAAGATGTTGTCGTGGACGCCGATGGCGGGCAGTTGGAGGAGCTCGCCGAGGATCTCGGCGAGGCTGCGCTCGTACGCGTCGCGCGGGGCCGTGGTGTCGCCGGTGGTGCCCGCGGTGAGCTGGAGGCGGCGCAGGGCGGCGTCGTCCCGCTTGCCGCTGGGGGTCAGCGGCAGCGCGTCGAGCCACTCGAAGTGCGACGGCACCATGTAGTCGGGCAGCACCGTGCGGAGCTGCTTGCCGAGCTGGTCGAGGTCGGTGTGGGCCGGGTCGCCGACCAGGAAGGCGGCGAGGAAGGAGTCGTTGCCCTCGCGGCGGCGGGCGACGACGGCGGCCTCGGTCAGCCCGGTGTGGTCCTGGGCGAAGCGGGTGATGGCCAGCTCGACCTCGGCGGGCTCGACGCGGAAGCCGCGCACCTTGACCTGCGAGTCCTCGCGGCCGACGCAGACGATCGCGCCGTCCGGGAGCCGGAAGCCGAGGTCGCCGGTGCGGTAGAGGCGCTCGGTGCGCCCGTCGGCGGTGCGGGTGACGAACCGCTCGGCGGTCAGCTCCGGCTGGTCGGCGTAGCCCTCGGCGAGGCAGGCGCCGGCCAGGTGGAGCTCGCCCTTCACACCGTCCGGCACGGGCCGCAGCCGGTCGTCGAGGACGTGCACGGCGGCGCCGTCGATCGCGGTGCCGATGGGCGGCAGCGCGGGCCAGGCGGCGGGGTCGCCGGTCATGGTGTGGGCGGTGACGACGTGCGACTCGGTCGGCCCGTACTGGTTCTCCAGGATCACGCCGGGGAGCCGCTCGCACAGCGCGCGGATCTCGTCGGTGACGCGGAGCTGCTCGCCGGAGGACGCCAGCGCCTTGATGCTCTTCGGCACGGTGCCGAGGGCGACCGCGGTCTCGGCGAACTGCTGGAGCGCGACGTACGGCAGGTAGACCCGCTCGACGCCGTGCCGGTCCAGCAGGCGCAGCAGCGCGGGCATGTCGCGCCGCTCGTCCTCGGAGACCAGCAGCAGGTTCCCGCCGCCGCAGAGCGTGGAGAAGATCTCCTGGAAGGACACGTCGAAGCTCATCGGGGCGTACTGGACGGTCGTGCCGCCGACGACGCCGCTGGGGACGCGGTTCTGCCAGGCGACGAGGTTGGCGAGCGACCGGTGGGGCATCGCGACGCCCTTGGGCTTCCCGGTGCTGCCGGAGGTGAAGAGGATGTACGCGACGGACCCGGGCGCGATCTCCGGCAGCGGGGTGTCCGCGGGCGCCTCGCCCGCGAGGACGTCCTCGGCGGTGAGCACGGCGGTGCCCTCGGCGAGGAGGTGGGCCTGGCCCGCGTGGGCGACGACCCGGAAGGGACGGGCCTGCTCCAGCATGGAGGCGAGCCGCTCCTGCGGGTAGTCGGTGTCCAGCGGGACGGTGGCGGCCCCGGCCCGGAGCACGCCGAGGATCACGGCGACGGTCTCGGGCGAGCGGCTCATGGCGATGCCGACGCGGTCGCCGGGCGCCGAGCCGAGGGCGGTCAGTGTGCGGGCCACCTTGGCGGAGGCGCGCTCCAGCTCGGCGTACGTCCAGGTGGTGTCGCCGTGGGTGAGGGCGGTGGCGTCCGGGGTGCGGGCGGCCTGCGCCTCGAAGAGACGGACGACGTCGGGGTGCGCCCCGGTCCCGGCGGCGGGCACGTCGGCGGGCGCGAGGAACGCGAAGTCGGGTGTCTCGTCGGGGTGTTCGACCAGGCGGCGCAGGATGCCGGTGAAGCCGTCCGCGTAGAGCTCGGCCTGGGCGGTGCTGAAGGTGCGGCCCTGGAAGTCCATGCGCAGGGTGATGCGTTGGTCCGTCGGGTCGGTCATGGCGTTGACCAGGATCTGGAAGTTGGTCTCCTCCCAGGCCCGGAATTCCCGCAGTTCGACGCCCGGCAGCCGGAAGACGTCGCCGAGCTGGCGGAAGTGGATGTAGTTGAACGCGGTCTCCAGGACGGTGACGCCGAGGTCCTCCTGGATGGAGCTGAGCGGGTAGCGGCGGTGCGGGTGGCTGTCCTGCTCCTGCCGGAACGCCTCGCGGACGACGCCGAGCCAGCTGTCGGCGGCCGTCTCCAGGCGGACGGGCATGGTGTTGAGGAAGAGGCCCGCGATGCGCTCGGAGCCGTCCTGCTCGGGGCGGCCGTGGGTGACGAGGCCGGTGGTGATGTCCGTGGCACCGGAGAACAGCCGCAGGGTGAGGCAGTGCGCGGCGAACAGGACGGACTTCACGGGCAGGGCGTGCTCGCGCGCGAAGGCGCGGAGCGTGCCGGTGAGTTCGTCGGGCAGTTCGACCTTGCGGATGACCAGCTCGTCGCCGGCGGGTGCCTCGTGCGGCCGGAACGCGCCGAGCTGCGGCAGCTCCGCGCCGCCGAGCCGCTCGCGCCAGAACGCGCGGGTGGCCTCGGACTCCAGGGCCTGCCGCTCCGCGCGGATGTGCAGTGCGGGGGACGGCAGTTCGCGGTCCGCGACGGCGTCGATGCCGAGGCCGACGGCGTGCAGGTAGTCCTGGAACAGCTCGCTCACCAGGTTGGCGACGCTGCCGCCGTCGAGGATCGCGTGGTGGAAGCTGAGGACGAGCTCGACGGTCCCGTCGAGGACGTGCACGCGGAAGTGGTACAGCGGCGCCTGCTCGAAGACGTACGGGTGGCGGCGACGCTCCTCGACGTGCCGGGATATCTCGGCGCGGGCGGCCGCGTCGCCCCGGCCGCGCAGGTCGACGATCTCCAGCCCGTCCGCGCCCCTGGTGTCCCGGACGTACGGCGCCACGGTCTGCAGCGGCTCCGAGAAGGTGCCGAGGTCGAACGAGGAGCGCAGGACGGGGTGGCGGGCGACGAGCAGGCCGAAGGCCCGCCGGAACCGGTCCTCGTCCCAGGGCAGTACGAAGGTGTACCGGAAGACGTCGCGGTAGACGGCGGAGTCCTGCTGGGCGCGGCTGTGGTAGAGCAGGCCGAGCTGGAGGCGGGACAGCGGGTAGGCGTCCTCGGTGCCCTCCAGGCGGGCCCGGTCGACGCCGGAGACCAGGCCGAAGGGGGCGAGCGCGGGCTCGTCGGCGGCGGCCGGGGCGGTCGTGGTCAGGGCGGCCAGCGCGGCGACGGTGGGCTGCCGCATCAGGTCGGTGAGCGAGAAGTGGATGCCGCGCTTCTCGGCCTCCGCCCGGACCCGCAGCATCAGGATGGAGTCGCCGCCGAGCGCGAAGTAGTCGTCGTGGACGCCGACGCTCCCGACCTCCAGGACGTCCGCCCAGATCGCGGCGAGCGCCGCCTCGGTCGCGTCGCGCGGCGCCGCGTCCGTACGGGCCGGGCCGCCGTCGGCGGCGGGTGCGGGCAGCGCGCGGCGGTCGGCCTTGCCGTTCGGGGTGAGCGGTACGGCGTCGATCCGCACATAGAGCGCGGGGATCATGAACTCTGGCAGGTTCGCGGCGAGTTCGGCGCGCAGCGCCGCGGGCTCGACGGGTTCGTCCGCGACGTAGTAGCCGACGAGGTGCGTGCCGCGCGCGGGGGTGTGCCGGTCGATCACGAGGGCATCGCGCACCCCGGCGACCTGCGCGAGGTGGTGCTGGACCTCGCCCAGCTCGACGCGGTTGCCGCGGATCTTCACCTGGCCGTCGATGCGCCCGAGGTACTCGACGGTGCCGTCGGCCAGCCACCGGGCGAGGTCGCCGGTGCGGTAGAGGCGGCCGCCGGGGACGAACGGGTCCTCGGTGAACTTCTCGGCGGTCAGCTCGGGGCGCTCCAGGTAACCGCGCGCCACCTGCACACCGCCGATGCACAGCTCGCCGGGGACACCGACGGGCTGGAGTCCGCCGTGCGCGTCCAGGACGTGGAGGCGGGTGTTGTGGACCGGCCGGCCGATCGGCACCCGGCGCACGGGGCCGTCGGCGGGGCAGTCGAAGTACGAGACGTCGACGGTGGCCTCGGTCGGCCCGTAGAGGTTGACCAGCCGCGGCGCGCTGTCCCCGGCGAAGATCCGGTTGAACTGCTCGACGCGGGCGGCGGGCAGGGCCTCGCCGCTGCAGAAGACGTGGCGCAGGGAGGCGGCCTCGGCGCGCAGCTCCGGCCGCTCGTCCAGCAGGTCGAGGAAGGGGCCGAGCATGGACGGCACGAAGTGCATGACCGTGACGCGCTGTTCGGCGAGGGTGCGCAGGATGCCGCGCGGGTCCTTCTCGCCGCCGACGGGCAGCAGGGCCAGGCTCGCGCCCTCGACCGCCCACCAGAACAGCTCCCACACCGACACGTCGAAGGAGATCGGCGTCTTCTGGAGCAGGACGTCGCCCTCGCCCACGGGGTAGCGGCTCTGCATCCAGGCGAGGCGGTTCACCACGGAGCGGTGCTCGACCATGACGCCCTTGGGCCTGCCGGTGGAGCCGGAGGTGTAGATGACGTAGGCGAGGTCGCGGGAGGTCGCGGCGGGTTCCAGGGGCCCGTCCGGGCCGTCGAGCGGCGCGTCGGCGCGCAGCACCCGTACGTCGGCGCCGACCCGCGGCTCCGGGGCGTCCCCGGCGACGAGGACGACCTTGGCGCGGCTGTCCCGGAGCAGGTACTCGATGCGCTCGGCGGGGTAGCCGGGGTCGACGGGCATATACGCGCCACCGGACTTGAGCACGCCGAGCAGGGCGACCAGGGTGTTCGGCGAGCGGCGCATCAGGACGGCGACGCGGTCGTCGGGCCGGACGCCCTCGGCGCGCAGGGCGCGGGCGAGCCGGTCGGCGCGGGCGTCGAGCTCGGCGAAGGTGAGGCCGGGGGTGTCGCCGTCGGCGGCGACGGCGAGCCGGTCGGGGGTGCGGGCCGCCTGCTCCTCGACGAGGCCGTGCAGGGTGCGGTCGCTCGCGTACGGCACGAGGGGCCCCTGCCGGGTCGCGGTGAGCTCCTCGTACTCGTCCTCGCCGAGCATGGGGAGGGTGACGGCGGGCAGGTCCTCCCGCTCGACGCCGTTCACGATCAGCGCGTGCAGGTGCCCGGCCACGGACTCGATCGGGTAGTCCTCGTCGAAGACGTCCCGGGCGTAGTCCAGGTCGATACGGAGGTCCGCGTCGTCCTCGAAGGCGTGGATCTGGACGGCCAGGGCGTCGGACACGTGCGCCGGGGCATGGATGACGCTCTCGACAACGGCACCGGAGGGCGCCGCGGGCCGCGCGTGCCGCAGGTAGGACAACGTGACGTCGAACAGCCGACGGTCGCCACCGCTGGTCGTGGCCGCGTTCGTGGGAAGCTCGCGCAGCAGGTCGCCGAAGGCGAGCCGTTCGTGGCCGCGGTGGGCGTCGGTCGCGGCCCGTACGCGGCCCGCCAGCTCGTGCAGCGTGGCGTCCGCGGTGACGGCCACCCGCAGGGGCAGGTTGTTCGCGAACTGCCCGACCGTACGCAGCTCCCGCTCCGTACGGCGGTTGCGGAAGGGGACGCCGAGCACGATCTCGTCGACGCGGTGGACGCGCGAGAAGTACGTCGCGAAGGCGGCGGCGACGAAGGAGAAGGGCGAGCTGCCGCCCTTGCGTATCCGCTCGACGAGCGCGGCCTCGACGGTGAACGTGTGGCGGCCGCTGCGGTGTTCGCGGTCGTGCCGCGGGGCGGCGGCACGGGTGAACAGGGCGGGCGCGACGCCGTCGAGGGCCTGCCGGTGGTGGGCGCGGTCCTCCTCGTACGCGGCGGAGGCGCGGTACGCGGCGTCGGCGGCGACGGTGTCGAGCGGGGACGGCGGGACGGGGGTGCCGGCCGGGTCCTGAAGGGGATCCTGGAGGGGTCCGCCGCTCGTGACCCGGTCGTACTCCGCCCAGGTCTGCAGGGAGACCTCGTTGGCCGCCCAGGCGTCCGCGACGAGGTGGTGGACGTTCAGGAACAGGTGGGCGACGTCGTCGCTCTCGCGCAGCACCGCCGCGGTGAACAGCCGTCCGCCGCGCAGCGGGAACGGGCGCGTGAAGGAGCTGTCCCGCCAGGCGGCGCAGGCGGCGGCCGGGTCCGCCGCACCGGAGAAGTCGACGAACCCGACCCGGTCGGCCGTGTCGGCGTCCGGGTCCTCGAGCCACTGGCCGGGGACCCCGTCCAACTCGTCGAAACGCAAAGAGAACGCCTCGTTGCGGCGCAGCACACCGGTCAGGCAGCGGCGCAGCACATTCAGGTCGACCCGGCCGTCGAGTCGCTCATGAATGACCACATTGAATTGGTGATCGCCGGGGGCATGTGATTCTGCCGCCCAGATGTCACGCTGGTACGAGGTAAGGGGGAGAATACGGGGAGGCGTCATGGCCTTCCTTCCGCTTTCGACAAAGGGGGGTTATCCGGCCTCTCGCCCTCGACCTTAGATTTTCCATAACCGTCCGTACCACTACTTGTACGAGTGGAAGCCGACCACTCGTTCGAGTGGTTGCCCTGATGGTGTACCGAAAAGTCTGGACAAATCACCGTGGTTTTCGCCCTGTTGACGGACTAGCCTCCGGCTCGTGACCACATTCATTCAGGGCTCGGGTCCTGCACTGCTGCTGGCGCACGGCGCGGGCAGCGATATCCAGGACAGTTACGGACCGATTCTCGGCGAACTCGCCCGCACGCGAACGGTCGTAGGCCCGGATTTCCCCGGCTCGGGAAGTGTCCCGCTGCCGGGCGAGACCCCCCTCTCCCTGGACCTGCTGGCGGACCACATCGTGGATTCCGCGGTGCGGTCGGGCGCGGATTCCTTTGCCCTCTCCGGCTTTTCCATGGGCACGGCGGTCGCGGTCCGCGCGGCGGCCCGGCACCCGGAGCGGGTGACCGCACTCGTCCTCTCCGCCGGCTTCGCCAGACCGAACGCGCGGCTGCGGCTCGCCGTCGACACGTGGCGCGCACTGGGCCGGAGCGGTGACGGGCGGACGCTGGCGGCCTATCTGTCCCTGGCCGTGGGCGGCCCCACATGGCTCGACGCCCGGTCCGCGGAGGAGGTCGAGGAACAGCTGGAGCTCTTCGCGGCGGGCATGCCGCACGGCACGGACGAGCAGCTGGCCCTCTTCGAACACATCGATGTACGGGGCGACCTGGCGGGAATCGGGGTACCGACGCTGGTCGTCTCCCCGACGGAGGACATCCTCATCACACCGCTCCACTCCCGCGAACTCGCGGACGGCATCCCGGGGGCGACGCTGGCCACTTTGGAGTGCGGACATGCGATTGCCGCGGAGCGGCCTGACGAATGGGCGGCGCTGATCGGGGAGTTCCTGGCGAAGGCCGGCCGATAGACCTGGAGCGGCTCAAAAATATTTGTTCCAGCCTATTCGTACCGCGCCGGAACACCTTCTCGTAAAGAGGCCGCGCACGGGCCTTCCACATGGCTTCCAGCGGAACTCGAAGCCGTTTTGATAATCCTTGAAAAGCCGACCAACAGGTTTACCATTCACTGACGTCAGCGACCTGAAAAGGTTGACAGGGGGACAACGTGAGTCAGCGAACCGATACTCTGATGGAACTCGACGTGGCCACTGCGGCCCATGCGTACCGCCCCACCACCGACGCCTTCGTGCACCGTTCGTGGCGGATCCTCATCGTCGAGAACGACACGGGAGCGGCCACCGTCCTGGCCCGCGACCTCCGGCGGCACGGGCACGCCGTGGACATCGTCACCACCGGCAGCGACGCCCTGCACGCCTACACGGACGCCGACTTGGTGCTGCTCGACCTGGAGCTGCCCGACCTCGACGGTCTCGAGGTGTGCCGTGCGATCCGCGCGGCCGACGAGACCCCGCTCATCGCCGTGACGACCCGGGGAACCGAACTGGACCTCGTCCTCGGGCTCCAGGCGGGCGCGGACGACTATCTGGCCAAGCCCTATGGATTCCGTGAGCTGATGGCCCGCATGGAGGCGGTCATGCGCCGCGCGCGGCCCCGCCGGTCGGCCGCGACCACCATCAGCGTCGGCCCGCTGCTGATCAACCCGGGCACGCGGGAGGTGACCCTGCACGGCAGGCTCGTGCCGACCACCCGCAAGGAGTTCGACGTGCTCCACCTCCTCGCCTCGCACCCCGACACGGTGATCTCCCGCGAGGCGCTGATGCAACGGGTCTGGGGGGACACCTGGTCCCGGCGCACGGTCGACACCCACGTCAGCACTCTGCGCAACAAGATCGGCGTCGACTGGATCATCACCATCCGTGGTGTGGGGTTCCGCTTCGGCCGTGGCTGAGGCCCCGCCCCGACTCCACCAGGATTTGACATTCACCTGTCGGCAGCCCGACGCACCTGCCACGCCCTTGCGGAACTCGACGAACTCCTGAAGACAACGCTGTTGATCGGGCCCTCGGGTTCGAAGAACCTGGAGATCACGATCCGGCACGCCTTCCCGCCGCCACCACCCGCGACCCCACCGCCGGTGCCCCGGCCGCGGCGCGCGGCCGGGGAGTGCCCCAGGGCCTCGTGACCGCCCCGGCGCGGCCACACCGATGAAGGGATCCGCCTTGTCCAAGCAGGAGTTCACGATCGAGGACCTCAAGCGCATCCTCCTGGAGGGTGCGGGCGCCGACGAAGGTGTGGACCTCGACGGCGACATCCTCGACACCGATTTCGACGCCCTCGGCTACGAGTCGCTGGCGCTCCTCGAGACGGCCAGCCGCATCGAGCGCGAGTACGGCATCAGCCTCGACGACGAGATCTTCACCGACCACAACACCCCGCGTACCTTGCTCGCCGCCGTCGACGCGAGCCTCAAGGCCCTCGTCGACGCCTGAGCACCCCGCCGGAAGGACAGCCCGGTCAACTGCGGGCCGCCCACGGCCGGTCGCGCCCACGCGGCGGGAGCCACGGACCGACGCCTTCCCGCACCGCACTCCGGCAGGACCGCCCGGCACACGCCGCACGGCCGCCGCGCCCGGCACCGCGGGCACACACCATCACTCCCCCATCCTTTCGTTCCATTGGAGACAGGACTCATGTCGGATCAGGGCAAGCGGGTCGCCGTCGTCACCGGCGGCACCAGCGGAATCGGGCTGGCTGTGGCCCGCCTCCTGGCCACCCGGGACCACCGCGTGTTCATCGGCGCCCGCAGCGCCGGCAACATCGCCGAGGTCGTCGAGGAACTGCGGAAAGAGGGCCTCGACGTGGACGGCGCGGTCGTCGACGTCCGGTCCGGTGAGGGCGTGCACGCCTGGATCCAGGCCGCCGTGGACCGCTTCGGAACCATCGACGTCGTCGTGAACAACGCGGGCCGGTCCGGCGGCGGGGTCACCGCCGACATCTCCGAGGATCTCTGGCACGACGTCATCGACACCAACCTCAACAGCGTCTTCCGGGTGACCCGCGAGGCACTCGACACGGGCGGCCTGCGGCACAAGTCCTGGGGCCGCATCATCAACATCGCCTCCACCGCAGGCAAACAGGGCGTCGTGCTCGGCGCCCCGTACTCGGCTTCCAAGCACGGCGTGGTCGGGTTCACCAAGGCGCTGGGCAACGAGCTGGCCCCCACCGGGATCACCGTCAACGCCGTGTGCCCGGGGTACGTCGAGACCCCCATGGCCCAGCGTGTGCGCCAGGGCTACGCCGCCGCCTACGACACCACCGAGGACGCCATCCTCGAGAAGTTCCAGGCCAAGATCCCTCTGGGGCGCTACTCCACGCCGGAGGAGGTGGCCGGGCTCGTCGGCTACCTGGCCTCCGACACCGCCGCCTCCATCACCTCCCAGGCTCTCAACGTCTGCGGCGGCCTCGGCAACTTCTGATCCGGCGCCCGTCCGCCGAGCCAACCCCGTCCGACCGCAAGGAGCATGAACATGTCGCAGCCCGGCCTGCGCGAGGTGGAACACGAGATCACGATCTCGGCCCCGGCCGCCGCCGTGTACCGGTTGATCGCCGAGGTGGGCAACTGGCCCCGGATCTTCCCCCCGACCATCTACGTGGATCACGTCCCGACCGGCGCGCAGGAGGAGCGCATCCGCATCTGGGCCACGGCCAACGGCGAGGCCAGGACCTGGACGTCGCTGCGCACCCTCGACGAGGCCGGACTGACCATCACCTTCCGCCAGGAGGTTCCCGCGCACCCCGTGGCCGCCATGGGCGGCACCTGGGTCATCGAGCCCCTCGGCGCCGGCACCTCCCGGGTGCGGCTGCTCCACGACTACCGGGCCGTCGACGACGACCCGGCCCATCTCGAGTGGATCGACCGGGCCGTCGACCGCAATTCGCGTTCCGAACTGGCGGCCCTCAAGACCAATGTCGAGGCCGCCCACGCCGCCGAGGACCTCACCTTCTCCTTCGAGGACAGCGTCCGGGTCGACGGCTCCGCGAAGGACCTCTACGACTTCGTCAACGAGGCCCACCTCTGGAACGAGCGCCTGCCGCATGTGGCCACGGTGCGGCTGACGGAGCCGTCGCCCGGTCTGCAGGAACTGGAGATGGACACCCGCGCCAAGGACGGCTCGGTGCACACCACCAAGTCCTGGCGGGTCACCTTCCCCCACCACCGGATCGCCTACAAGCAGACCACGCTGCCGCTGCTGATGACGCTGCACACGGGGTACTGGACGTTCGCCGAGGACGGCAACGGCGTCACCGCGTCCTCACAGCACACCGTCACCATCAACACGGCGAACATCGCCAGGGTGCTCGGTCCCGACGCGGGCATCGACGACGCGAAGGACTACGTCCGCACCGCGCTCAGCACCAACAGCCGGGCGACCCTCCAGCACGCCAAGGACTACGCGGAGAGCCGTAGCTGACCGGGCGCACCACCGCGCGGGCCACGGCGGACCGTACGACCGCCCCGCCGTGGCCCCGCCGCCCCACGCCTTCCCCTGCATTCATCCGCAAGGAGACTTTTCCATGGCTCAGCAACTCCCTGCCGTCGCGAGCGCCTTGGCGGTGACATGAGACTGCTGGTCACCGGTGCGGCCGGGTTCATCGGCTCGCACTTCGTACGCACACTGCTCGACGGGGGATACCCCGGCCTCGGGCCGGTCCGGACGACGGTGCTCGACAGACTCACCTACGCGGGAACCCGCGACAACCTGCCCGCCGCCCACCCGCGCCTGGACTTCGTCCACGGCGACATCCGCGACGCGGACCTGCTGCGGGACCTGCTGCCCGGCCACGACGCGGTGGTCCACTTCGCCGCGGAGTCCCACGTCGACCGGTCCGTCCGCTCGGCGGCCGAATTCGTGGACACCAATGTGCGCGGCACCCAGACCTTGCTGGACGCCTGCCTGGAGACCGGCGTCGACCGCTTCCTGCACGTGTCCACCGACGAGGTGTACGGCTCCATCGCCGAAGGCTCCTGGACCGAGGACCGGCCGCTGCTGCCCAACTCCCCCTACGCCGCGTCCAAGGCGTCGTCCGACCTCATGGTGCGCTCGTACTGGCGCACCCACGGGCTCAACGCGTCCATCACACGCTGTTCCAACAACTACGGGCCCCGTCAGCACCCCGAGAAGCTGATCCCCCTGTTCGTCACCCGGCTGATGGAGGGCCTGCCCGTCCCGCTGTACGGCGACGGACAGAACGTCCGCGAATGGCTGCACGTCGACGACCACTGCCGCGCGATCGCCCTCGTGCTGGCCAAGGGCCGCGCCGGGGAGGTCTACAACGTCGGCGGCGGCAACGAGCGGACCAACCGGGAGATCACCGAGCAGCTGCTCACGCTGTGCGGCGCGGACTGGTCGTCGGTGCGCCGAGTGGCCGACCGCAAGGGCCACGACCGGCGCTACGCGCTGGACGAGGCCAAAATACGCGCCGAGCTCGGGTACGCCCCGCGCATTCCCTTCGAGCAGGGCCTCGCCGACACCGTCGCGTGGTACCGCGACAACCCGGCGTGGTGGAAGGCCGTACAACAGCGCAGCGACAACGCCAGCCGGCCCCGCCGGGAAGGAATCGCATCGTGAACGTCCACAAGGGGCTCGTCCTCGACGAGACCGCGAAGTTCCACCGGGCCGTCCAGGACGAGCGCCCCTTCGTCCCCGGCACGACCGAGATCTGGCCCGCGGGCGCGGTCTTCGACGAGAGCGACCGGGCCGCGCTGGTCGAGGCCGCCCTGGAGATGCGGGTGGCCGCGGGCCCCAGCTCACGCAAGTTCGAGTCCCGCTTCGCCCGGCGCATGGGACACCGCAAGGCACACCTGACCAACTCCGGCTCGTCCGCGAACCTCCTGGCGCTGACGGCCTTCACCTCGCACCTGCTGGAGGACCGCCGGCTCCGGCCGGGCGACGAAGTGATCACGGTGGCCGCGGGCTTCCCCACCACCGTGAACCCGATCCTCCAGAACGGGCTCGTCCCGGTCTTCGTCGACGTCGAGCTCGGCACCTACAACACCACCGCCGACAGGGTCGCCCGCGCCATCGGCCCGAAGACCCGCGCCATCATGATCGCCCACGCGCTGGGGAACCCCTTCGAGGTCACCGAGATCGCCCGGCTCGCCCAGGACCACGACCTGTTCCTGATCGAGGACAACTGCGACGCCGTGGGCTCCCTCTACGACGGCCGGCCCACCGGCACCTTCGGCGACATCACCACGGTGAGCTTCTATCCGGCCCATCACCTCGCCATGGGCGAGGGCGGCTGCGTCCTGACCTCGAACCTCGCCCTCGCGCGGATCGTGGAGTCGCTGCGCGACTGGGGCCGCGACTGCTGGTGCGAGCCGGGCGAGACCAACAAGTGCCTCAAGCGGTTCAACTACCAGATGGGCACCCTGCCCGAGGGCTACGACCACAAGTACATCTTCTCGCACGTCGGTTACAACCTGAAGGCCACCGACATCCAGGCCGCCCTCGGGCTGACCCAGCTCGACAAGCTCGACCGCTTCTGCGCCGCGCGGCGGCACAACTGGCGCCGGCTGCGCGAGGGCCTGGACGGCGTGCCCCATCTGATCCTCCCCGAGGCGACGGTGCGCAGCGACCCCAGCTGGTTCGGATTCGCGCTGACCGTCTCCCCGGACGCGCCCTTCCAGCGGTCGCGGCTGGTGGACTTCCTGGAGGACCGCAAGATCGGCACCCGCCGGCTGTTCGCGGGCAACCTGACCCGCCACCCCGCCTACATCGACCAGCCCCACCGGGTCGTCGGCGACCTCACCAACAGCGACATCGTCACCGACCAGACCTTCTGGGTCGGCGTCTACCCGGCACTGACCGACGAGATGCTCGACTACGTCATCGCCTCCGTCAAGGAATTCGTGGAGGCCAACTCATGACCACGCACTCCGCGCCGGCCCGCCGTCCCGCCGAGGGCCTGCTGCGCCCCAGGCACGACCGGGACGCGGCGCGGCGCTTCGCGCTCTCCGCCGCCACGGTCCACGGCGCGCACATGGACACCGAGGACGTGCACCGCTGGCTCGACGAACGCCGGGCCGCCCACCCCTTCCGGGTGGAACGGATCCCCTTCGCGCGGCTGGAAGGGTGGAGCTTCCAGGAACCCACCGGCAACCTCGCCCACGACAGCGGGAAGTTCTTCACGGTCGAGGGCCTGCGGGCATCGAGCACCGCCTGGCCGTACGGCACATGGCACCAGCCCATCATCAAGCAGCCCGAAGTGGGCATTCTCGGCATCGTGGTCAAGGAATTCGAGGGCGTCCTGCACTTCCTGATGCAGGCGAAGATGGAGCCGGGCAACCGGAACCTGCTGCAGCTGTCCCCCACGGTCCAGGCCACCCGCAGCAACTACACCAAGGCACACCACGGCAGCGACGTCGCCTACCTGGAGTACTTCACCGACAGCAGCCGCGGCCGGGTGCTCACCGACGTCCTCCAGTCCGAGCACGGTTCATGGTTCTTCCGCAAGAGCAACCGCAACATGATCGTCGAGGCCGTCGGCGACGTCGCACCGCACGACGACTTCCGCTGGCTCACCCTGGGGCAGATCGGAGCCCTGCTGCGCCGGGACAACGTCGTCAACATGGATGCCCGCACCGTCCTGTCCTGCGCCCCGTACGCCGACGACGACGGTGCCGCCCTGCACCCGGACACCGCGCTCCTCTCCTGGTTCACCACGGAACGCGCCCGGCACGAGCTCACCGCCGAGCGGGTTCCGCTGAAGGGCCTGCCCGGCTGGCGGCGCGGCGAGTGGTCCATCGACCACGAACTGAACCGCTACTTCAGCGTGGTGGCCGTCTCGGTGACGGCCGGCAGCAGGGAAGTCGCCCGCTGGACCCAGCCACTGTTCGAGCCGCGCGGGCCGGGCGTCACGGCCTTCCTGACCCGGCGGATCGGGGGCGTTCCCCATGTGCTGGCGCACGCCCGGGTCGAGGGCGGGTTCGCCGACACCGTCGAACTGGGGCCGACCGTCCAGTACACACCGGCGAACTACGCCCACCTGACGGGCGCCGACCGCCCGCCCTACCTCGACCTCGTACTGAGCGCCGACGCCTCGCGGATCCGCTACGCCGCCCTCCACTCGGAGGAGGGCGGCCGCTTCCTCAACGCCGAGAGCCGCTACCTGATCGTGGAGGCGGACGAGGCCGACGCACCGCTCAAGGCGCCACCCGGCTACCTGTGGGTGACACCGCACCAACTCGCCGACTGCGTACGGCACAACCACTACGTCAATGTGCAGGCCCGCACCCTCCTCTCCTGCCTGACCTCGAAAGCAGCGGTCCTTTGACGGCGGCGGTGCGCATGGGCGTCCTGGGCTGCGCGAGCATCGCGCGGCGCCGTGTGCTCCCCGCCATGAAGACCTGCCCGGACGTGGAACTCGTCGCGGTCGCCGGCCGCGACGCGGCCACGGCCCGTGCCACGGCGGAGGCGTTCGGCTGCGACGCCGAACACGGCTACGCGGCACTGCTGGAGCGTGCGGACATCGACGCCGTGTACGTCCCGCTTCCCACAGGACTGCACGGCGCATGGGTGGCGGCGGCCCTCCGGGCAGGAAAGCACGTCCTCGCGGAGAAGCCGCTGACCACCGGCGCGGAGGAGACCAGGCGGCTGGCCCGCCTGGCCGCCGCGAAGAACCTGGCGCTCGCGGAGAACGTCATGTTCGTCCACCACTCCCAGCACGCGGCGGTACGCCGCCTCGTCGCGGACGGCGCGATCGGACAACCACGCGTCCTGCAGGCCACGTTCACCATTCCACGGCTGCCGGACGGCGACATCCGGCTCGACCCGGCGCTCGGCGGAGGAGCCCTGTGGGACACCGGCGTATATCCGGTCCGGGCGGCCCTGCACCTGCTGGGTGACCGGCTGCGCGTCGCGGGCAGTGTCTCCGTCCGGGACCAGGGGTACGCGGTCGACACCTCGGGCGCCGCGCTGCTGCACACGCCCGAAGGCGTCACCGCCCACCTGACCTACGGTTTCGACCACGCCTACCGGTCCGCGTACACGATCTGGGGCAGCACCGGAAGGATCACCGTCGACCGGGCCTTCACCCCGCCGGCCGACCATGTGCCGAGCGTGCTGCTGGAACGGCCCGACGGCACCGAGCGCCTCGATCTCGCCCCGGACGACCAGGTCCAGGGCACGCTCTCCGCGTTCGCACGGGCCGCCCGTGCCTCCGCCCCCCTGAGCCCGGTGGTCCTCCGGCAGGCGGACCTGCTGGACGAGCTGCGCCGGCGCGGCACCACCGGATGACGCCACCGGTCCGCCGTCCGCGGACCGGTGCGCACTCCCTCTCCCCCACCCAGGAGCACCCCCCATGGATCAGCCGTCCCGTCAGACCCCGCCGAAAGCCCGACCCATCACCCTCGACGCCGGGGGACTGCCCCTGTCCGGCCTGCTCGCACAGCCGGCATCCGCACCGCCCCGCGCGGTCGTGGTCGCCGTGCACGGCGGAGGGACGAGCGCGGGCTACTTCGACAGTCGGGCGCGCCCCGGCCTGTCGCTGCTCTCCCTCGGTGCCGAGCTCGGCTACAGCGTGCTCGCCCTGGACCGGCCGGGGTACGGGGCCTCGGCACCCCACCTGCCCGAGGGGCAGGGCCTGGCCGACCAGGCACGGACCCTGCACCTGGCCCTGGCCGACTTCGCCGCGCACCGGGACACGGGCGCCGGATTCTTCGTCGTGGCCCACTCCTACGGCGGCAAGGTCGCCCTGTGCGCCGCCGCGGACGAGCGGGGCGCCGGCCTCATCGGGCTGGACATCTCCGGACTCGGCAGCCGCCTCGCGGTGGACCGGCGGGAGCTGCCCCACGCCGACGGGCCGGGCGCCTGGCGCCGCCACTGGGGCCCCCTGCGGCTGTATCCGCCGGACGCCTTCCGGCTCGGCGCGTCCCTGGTCGCCCCCATTCCCCCGCGCGAGGCGGAGGAAGCCCCCGCCTGGCCGCGGATGTACCCCGGCGTCGCCGCGCGGGTGACCGTGCCGGTGCGGTTCACCTTCGCCGAGCAGGAACAGTGGTGGCACCACGACGAGGAGTCCGTCGCCGCACTGCTGGCGCCGCTGGCCGCGGCCCGCTCCGAGGTCTGCCGGCAGCCGTCCGCGGGCCACAACATCAGCCAGGGCTGGGCCGCCCGCACCTACCACCTCCGGGCGCTCGCCTTCCTGGAGGAGTGCCTGCTGGCCCGGGACACCACGTTGCCGTCGCCTCTCGCCGTGAGCCCCGCGTGACGGATCCGGCACCGCCACGGCCGTGGCGCGCCGGACGGGACCGACAAGCCACCGCCGTTATCCGACGAGGAGTTGCGTCCATGCGTTTCAACCTGATCGGCCCCTTCGAGATCGTCAGCGACGACGGACGGGTCTACCGTCCGGGAACTCCGAAGGTCTGTCAGACGCTCGCCCTGCTGCTGACCCGGCCGCACGAGATCGTCACGGCCGAGTCGCTCATCCAGGAGCTGTGGGGGGAGCGTCCGCCGCGCAGCGCCGTCACCACCCTGCAGACGTACATCTACCACGCACGCCGCATGTTCCAGAACGAAGGCCTGACCGCCCCCGGGCGCCCGCTGATCGTCACCACTCCGCCCGGCTACGCGATCCAGGTCGAGGACTCCGAGGTGGACATCCGGGTCTTCGAGAAGCTGGTGAAGAGGGCACGCGGCCACCTCGGCAACGGCGACGCGCCGTCCGCCCTGCGCACCGTGCGGGAAGCGCTGGAGCTGTGGCGCGGCCCCGCCCTGTCCAACTTCCAGGCGGGCGACGTGCTCCAGGGGCACATCGTGCACCTGGAGGAGCTGCGCATCCGGGCCTTCGAGATCCAGATCGAGGCGGAGGAGCAGCTCGGACGCCATCGCGAATCCATCCCCGAGCTGCGCCGGCTGATCAGCCAGTACCCGCTCAACGAGTGGTTCCACACCCAGCTCATCGCCGCGCTGGGGGCCGCGGGCCGACGGGCGGAGGCCCTGCAGGCCTACCACCACGTGCGCCGGCTGCTCGCCGACGAACTGGGCCTGGAACCCTCCGTGGAACTCCGGGAGTTGCTGACCCGGCTGCTGAGCGCGGGCCCCCACGACGCGGACACCTGGTCGTCCCGGGGCCGGTCCCGGCCCGAGCTGCTCGCCGCGGCCTCCGCCGTCTGACGCCCCGGGCCGTGCGCGGGGCGCGGCGGGAAGACCTTCGTGGGTGCGGTGCGCGTGGTGAACGCACCGCACCCACGAGCCGTGCTCATCCCGCCCGCCGCACCTCGTCGAGGGCGCGCAGGACGGCTGTCTGCTTGGTGTCGCGCTCGCGCACCAGGTCCTCGTACGACGTGCCGCCGTAGGCCTGCTCCGCCTGGTCGATGAGCAGGGCGACGGTCGCGTCGTCCATCGGGGGCCGCCCGAGCAACTCCCAGCCCTGCTCCAGACCGGCTCCCAGCGTGGTGAGCCACTTGCTCAGACCGCCGGTCCCGCCGCCCAGATGGAAGGCGAGGAACGGGCCGATGGTCGCCCACCGCAGGCCTATGGAGTGCGTGACCACCTGGTCCAGCTCCGCCAGGCTGACGACGCCTTCGCGCACGAGGTGCACGGACTCGCGCAGCAGTGCCGACTGGAGACGGTTGGCGGCGAACGCCAGGATCGGCTTGCGCAGCACCACCGGCACCCGGCCGACCGACGCGAAGAACGCGACGGCCTCCTCGACCGCCTCGGGCGCGGTCCGCTCCCCGGCGACCACCTCGACGAGCGGCACCACGTGCGGCGGGTTGAACGGGTGCCCGACCACCAGGCGCGCCGAGTCCGCCATCCGGGCCCCCATGTCGTCGGGGCTGAGCGTGGAGGTCGAGGACAGCAGCAGCGCGTGCGCGGGGACGGCCTTCCCGATGCGCTCGTACAGCTCCTGTTTGAGCTCCAGGTTCTCCGGCGCGTTCTCGACGACGAAGTCGGCGTCGGCGACGGCCCGTTCCAGGTCCGGCTCGAACTCCAGGCGGTCGCCGAACGCGGCCGGACCGTCGGTCCCCTCGGGCAGGAACGGGGCGAACAGCCGCAGCGCCTCCTCGACGATCTCCGGGGCGTTCTCCCGGCGGCTGTTGACCCGCACCCTCAGCCCGTGGCCGAGGAACAGGGCGATCCACCCCAGCCCGATGGTCCCCGCGCCGATCACGGTGACCGTTCGCTGTCGCGTCACGCTCATGCCCGGCCTCCGCCCAGCTTCGGGATGACCTGCTCGGCCATCAGCCGCATCGTCGTCGCCGCGTCCTCGAAGGACAGGTGGCCCGAGTGCACACCGAGGCTGATGGAGATGTCGTCGCCGAACCACTCGCCGATCTGCTCCAGCTGGGCCCGCACCTGCTCGGGGGCGCCGATGAGCAGCTTCCGCTGCGCCATCTTCTCGTCGAAGTGCGAACGCCTGGTGGCCTCGACGAGCTTCTCGTAACCCGGGTAGGCGTCGGAGCGGACGTCGGCCCACGAGGCGACCGCGTCGCGGATCGCGGCGGAGTTGCGGTCGTCGTCGTAGCGGCCCTTGCGCCGGGCCTCCTCGCCGTCCTCCGCCACCACACAGGGGTAGCTGAAGTGGATCTGCTCGGTGCCCGGTGTACGGCCGGAGGCCGCCCACTCGGCGCGGTAGATCTCCAGCCGGCGCTGGAGCTCCTCGGTGGACATCACATTGGGCACCGACTGGAGGTTGTGCCCGCGGCGGCCCGCCTCGGCACAGGACTCGGCGCTGCGCGCGGTCGTGACGAACACCGGCGGATGGGGTTCCTGCACCGGCCGGGGCAGCAGCGTGACGGGGCCGAACCGGTGGAACTCCCCGTCGAAGACCACGTCTTCCTCGGACCACAGCCGCTTGATCGCCTCGACGCCCTCCACGAAGCGGTCCTTGGACTCGTCGATGGAGATGCCGAACGCCTTGAACTCGTCCGGCAGGAAGGCCCGGCCGAAGGCGGCGTCGACCCGGCCGCCGGAGATGTTGTCCAGCATGGCCAGCTTGCCCGCCAGCTTCACCGGGTGCTGGAAGGCGGGGATGGTGGCGCTGGTGCCGAGCCGGACCTTCTCGGTGCGGCCCGCCGCGGCTGCCAGGAAGGTCACCGGGTCGGGGCTGTAGCCGCCGTAGGGGAAGAAGTAGTGCTCGACCATCTTCACATGGTCGAAGCCGAGTTCCTCGGCGAGGTCGACGAGGCGCAGCGCCTCGTCGAAGTACTGCCGGCCCGACTTGTCGGCCGGTCCCACGGTGGGGAAGAAGACGATTCCGAACTTCACGAGGGCTCCTCTGCCGGGTCAGTCGCGGCCGGAGCCGTCGTGGTGGAGGTCGCGGTGGCACACCTGCCAGGTGCCGTCCACGGACACCAGGTGGTCGTGGCAGACGACGCTGGCGAAGATGTCGAGCGCGCCGCCCTGGGGGATGCGCATGGCCAGGGCGTAGGAACGGGTGCGCAGGGAGCCGTCCGGCTGCGGACGGACGTCCAGCATGCCCAGCCAGTGGCGGAAGTCGAGCTTGTCGTCGTCGAGCCGCTTCTTGCGGGCCCGCGAGGACTCCCTGATGGCGTCCCGCCCGCGCAGCGGCTCGTTGAGACGGCTCGCCTCCTGGAAGACGGCGTCCTCGGTGAACGTCTCCGCCCAGTCGTCGGGGCGGCCGTCGTCGAGGAGGCCCATCTGGCGGGCGTAGAACTGCTGCACCTGGGTGTAGAGCTCGGCGGGGACGGCCGTCTCCGCGGGGGTGCTGGATGGGGTGTCGCTCATGCGAGCTGCCTTTCTCTGGGTGTGCCGGTTCTCTGGGTGTGCCGGTGGACCGGCAGCGGTACGTCTTCGCTCTTCGTGGTCACGCGGCGGCCGGTGCGGCGGCCAGGAGCTGGGAGCCGTAGGCGGCGGCCGCCGGGTCGAAGCGCAGCGCCACATGGCTCGCCAGGCTGTGCACGTCCCGCCAGATCCGCTGCAGCGGATGCCCGGCGAGCTGCGCCGAACTGCCGGACGCGCGGAGTGTCCACTCCACGGCGTCGACGAGCTGTCCGACGGCGTAGGCACAGTCCGCGGGGGTCCGTGCCGCCTCGTGCGCGGAGGCGTGCGGGGCGTCGGCGACCTGCGCGGCGCGTTCCATCAGCAGCGCGGCGCCGTCGACGGCGATCGCGGTCCTGGCCAGGGCCCTGCGGGCACCGGCGTCCGCCTCCTGCGGGCACGTCCCGGACTGCTCCCGCCACAGACGCAGCGCGGTGCGCGCCGCGCCCAGCGCGGGGGCCCCGAACAGCAGCCCGCTCAGCAGCCGCAGGGGGGCGGTGTGGCACCGGGCGTCCGAACCGACGCTGCGGCCCTCGATCATGTCCTGGCGGGGGAAGGCGCGGTGCACCGGGACGAACACGTTGTCCGCCAGGAGGGTGTTGCTTCCCGTCCCGCGCATGCCCGACGACGTCCAGGTGTCCATCACCCGGTAGTCCCGGCGCGGCAGCGCGAAGAACCACGGCTCCCGGCCGCCTTCCCGGGGGACCAGCGCGGACACCAGTGCCCAGTCCGAGATGCCGACCGCGCTGGTGAAGCTCCACTCGCCGGTCACCCGCCAGCCGTCGGCCACCGCGGTGGCACCGCCGCGGGGGATCAGCGCGCCCACCACGGCGGTGTCCGGGCCCTTGGCCCACAGTTCGCGCTGCCCCTCCTCGGGGAGGAAGGCCCCCATCCTGGCCGCGCCCGCGAGGACGGAGGCGGACCAGGCGGCGGAGGTGCAGCCCTCGGCGAGGTGGGAGACGGCGTGGAGGAGCTCGGTGACGGAGCCGGCCGCGCCGCCCCACCGGGCGGGAACGAAGTGCCGGGCGAACCCGGCGGCCACGATGCCGTCGGCGACGTCGTCCGACAACTCCCGGAGGCTGTCGGCCTGATGGGCGTCACGGGCCGCGACGGCGGCGAGATCGCGTGCTCTGCTCCGTAGCCCCGGTGCGGGGGCGGGCCGACTTGGCATCAGGATCCACTTCCTCGTTCGACGTGGCGCCGCGCGGTGCGGGTGGTGACGCAGCCACCTTCGCGAGGGCTGATCCAGGGCCGCTGGAAGGCCGCTCGACGGCCGGCGGGAGGACGGCCTGGCGGGTGTCTCGACCCGCGTTCGATCCGGTCCGGCCAGCCTCGGAACCCTGTGGGCTGCCGACGGCCGGAGACCGGCGGCGCCGTGACGACGACACGAGGAGACCGCCGTGAAAGGAATCATCCTCGCCGGGGGCAACGGCACCCGGCTGCACCCCATCACGCTGGGGGTGTCCAAACAGCTCCTGCCCGTCTACGACAAGCCGATGATCTATTACCCGCTGTCGGTGCTGATGCTCGCCGGCATCCGGGACATCCTGATCATCTCCTCGCCGCGGGACCTCCCGCAGTTCCGTACCGTGCTCGGGGACGGCAGCGCGCTCGGCATCAGCCTGTCGTACGCCGAGCAGGCCGAACCCCGGGGGCTGGCCGAGGCGTTCACCATCGGCGCCGGCCACATCGGCGACGACAGCGTCGCGCTGGTGCTCGGGGACAACATCTTCCACGGGCCGGGCTTCTCGCTCCTCCTGCAGGAGCACGTGCCGCATACGGAGGGTGCCCTGCTGTTCGGCTACCGCGTCCGGGATCCGCAGCGGTACGGCGTGGGCGAGGCGGACGCGGAGGGACGGCTGATCTCCCTGGAGGAGAAGCCCGAGAAGCCCCGTTCCAACCGGGCCATCACAGGGCTGTACTTCTACGACAACGACGTGGTCTCCATCGCCCGCGGCCTGCGGCCCTCGCCGCGCGGGGAGTTGGAGATCACCGACGTCAACCTGCACTACCTCCAGCGGGGCAGCGCCCGCCTGGTCGACCTGGGCCGCGGCTTCACCTGGCTGGACACCGGCACCCACGACTCCCTGCTGGACGCGGGCCAGTACATCCAGACGCTGGAGCACCGCCAAGGGCTGCGGATCGCCTGTGTCGAGGAGGTGGCGCTGCGGATGGGGTTCATCAGCCCGGAACAGTGCCACCGCCTCGGCGAGAAGCTCGGGAAATCCGGTTACGGCCGCTACATCATGGACGTCGCCACGTCGCTGTGGGACGCCGGACCCGAGGAGCGTGCGGGTTCACTGGCCCGCCTGGCCCCGGCGTGACCGCCGTGCGACGACCCCGGCCGTTCTCCGCGGCCACGGCCCGGAGATGATCTGTGTCTGACTTCCGAAGGAGCTGACGATGACGACGAGCACCACAGACGAAGCCGCCGCCCGCACCGATGTGGTCCTGTGGGCCGACCCCGTGTGCGTGTGGACCTATGTGACCTACCGGTGGCTGCGCGAGGCGGAGTCGGTCCGCCCCCTCTCCCTGTCACTGCGCCCGACTGTCCTGGGGTATCTGGAAGGCGCTCCGGGGCTGGACGACGAGCACGCGCGGTTCCTGGCGCGGGCGCCCAGGCCGGTGCGCGTGCTGGCCGCCGCCCGCGCGGAGCACGGCGAGGATGCCGTGGCCCCGCTGTACGAGGCGACGGCGCGGCGTTTCCACGGGACGGGCGGGCTCTACGACGGCCTCGCGGAGCGTGCCCGCGGCCTCGACCGGCAGGACAAGCGTGCTCTCCAGGGCGAACTCCTCGAGCGGTCGGACGAGGTGATAGCGGAAGCGCTCACCGAGATCGGCCTGCCCGCCGCCCTGGCCGCGGAGCAGCACTCCCCCGCGTGGGACGAACAGCTGCGCGCCTCCCACGAGTCGATACCGACCGGCGGCCGGGAACTCGACATCCTCGGCGTACCCGTGATCTCGGTCGACGGCGGGGTCGGCGTCTTCGGACCGGTGCTCGGCGCGGTTCCGGCCGGGGAACGCGCGGGCCGCCTGTGGGACGGGTTCCGGGCTCTGGCCCTGGAGGACGACTTCCTCGAGCTCCGGCGTGTGACCCCGCGGCCGTTGCCCCGGCCCGAGTTGCTGCACTGACTCCCTGGGCGCACCGCATGGAAACGGCTCGGGGCCCGGCGGACGATTTCCGTCCGCCGGGCCCCCGGCCGGTTGAAACCCCCCGCCCCGCCGTGCCGCCCGGAGGCGGCGGGCCGGT
>NZ_JBSFWT010000052.1:0-53184 GCF_053594975.1 Streptomyces sp. NPDC002537 | reverse complement strand
AACCTGCGGGGCCCCTGAGGCTTCCGCTGTTCCCGAATCTCGAAGTCCATCGCATCCCCTGAACTGGGGTGTTGCGACGACCACTAGAACGGAAGCGCCGACGGGGGCCTCTGCACACTCCGTCGCACCCGTTCGACGTAGAACCCTTGCGACGCCTCATGGCGCAGCGCTACGTTCTCCTCGCAACCGATCCGGGCACGGCTCGCCGAGTACAGCTATGCCCGTGACGATTACGCAACTCCCCTTGCCTGCCTCCCGGTTGCGTGGGGAGCGCTTCCCGAGGCGTCGCACCCCTCCCCCACCCCGAAGGGGCACGGCACCCCCACTCACGCGAGAATGCGCAGGGCTGATGACACTGGACACGGCGCGCGTCGCGCCACTTGGAACCCGTGTGCGCGGACTGGCACGTATCACCGACGAGAACGGTCACCTGCTGTACCTCATCCCGGGCAGCGGGAAGGAATGGGTCCTCCCCGGAGGGCTCGGGCTCCCCGGGGAGTCGGCGGCCGACGCGCTCGCGTATCACGTGCGCCATGCGCTTGGAGTTCACGTGACACCAGGCGCTGTCCTGGTGGTTGAGTCACCCTCAGGTGATGACGGCAAGCCCGCGTACCTGATCGACTGCGGCACGCTGAGCCCGGAGGAAATCCACGCCATCCGGCTGCCGATCGCCACGAGGGCAGCCACGCGCGAGTACCTGGCGTACGGCTTCGCCGACACGGCTGAACTCTCAACTCGCCTGCACCCGGCCCACCGTCGCCTGTTGAAAGCAGCCGAAGATCGGGGGAGCCCCCCACACCGTGCGCTGCGAATCAGCTTCGTCGCAGCGACTTGATCTTCTGCTGGGCAGTGATGACGGCCCGCGCGAGTTCGGCGCGGGCGGCCTCCTGCTTCATGGCTCGCACAAGCTGGGCACGGTGCTCTGCGAGAGACACCTCCGTATCGGGGCCCAGCTCGGGAAGGGCCGTTGCGATGTGCCCCTCGGCGCACCCCACCACATGGGTGAGTTCGGGGCGGATGAATCCGAAGTGGTCGGCCATCCCCTTGATCATGTTGCAGGTCCGGGCCACTTCCTCGAAGTCGGCGGCGTGGCACGGCTTCTGAGCGAGTGCGCACTGGGCCTTGTACAGGTCGTCGATCCACTCGTTGATGTTGCTGAGCTCGGCGTTCTCCTCGTCCTTGTGCCGCATCTTGCGCATCCAGGCGAAGACCTGCCAGTTGTGGTGGAGGTTGTACATGCCGAGTGCACCCATGACGACGCCGACGGCGATGGCCACCAAGAGGCTGCCGGCGCTGGTACCGAGCGCCAGCGTGGTGGAGCTGGTCATCAAGTTGCTGTCCGTTCGTGGTGCGCCGGAACCCGTGGGTACCGGCATGCAGAGAATGGTGGGTCCAGGGGGCCGCGACGGGTCTACGCCGCGACGGCGGCGAACTGGCGGAGGGCCTTGATGTCGCGGACGATGAACTTGCGGTACCGGGCTTCCACGACGTCGTAGCGGCGCAGGGCCCGGATCGCGTTCTCGACCGTGGAGATACCCAGTTGGAGCGCGGCGGCCATGTCCCTCTGGCTCGGTCCGGTGATCACCGTGCAGTTGGACGTCCGGGGATCGGGGACACCGGCGATGTCGGCAAAGTGCGAAACAAGCCCGGTGATGCGCTGGAACGGCGGCCTCGCGCTCATGGCGTAGACGAGCTCGTCGCTGCGGTTGCGGTCCTCGAGACTCCGCAGGAGAGCGAGCTGGACCTCGGGCTCATCGCGCTGCAGGAGGCTCATGGAGCTCACTCGCCAGGGGATGACGACGGTCTGGGAGAGACAACGGGTGACGACGGACGAGCGAGGGGCGATCAGTTTGGCCTCGCCCACGAGCTGGCCAACGCCCCTGAACCGCACGATCGTTGGGATGCCTTCGCCGACACCCAAGGGGAAGCGGTCCTGGCGCACGCAGCCCTCTATGACGATGTACACGTAATTGTCGTCCGCTCCCAGCGGCAGAAGCTCGTCCCGGGCGAACACCCGCGCCCGGGCCCGGGGTTCCATCTGGAGCATCGCCTGCCACGTCGGTGTCGGCAGGCGCTGCAGAAAGCTCCCGTCAGGCATCGCCTGATGGCCGAGCAGAAGGTCGGTCAGCCGCGAGGTCTCGGCTGTGGAGGACATCTTCACTCCCCCGCTCCGAGGACAGTCGCATGTGCGCGAACATACGCGCTCTCGGGGGCGCGATGGCGACGGAACGTCACATGCGAGAGGCCACAACCCCCGGCGGCGACGGCGATCATCAGGTCTGCCTCCTGAAACGTAGGCGTACCGGGGCCCGCCGCACGGCGGGCCCCGGGTGGTGGTGGGTCCAGGGCCCTCTCCGAGAGGTACAGCAGTGCTGGTTGGTGAGACCGAGCGCGTGGAGGTGACCTGAGCGAGCACAACGCTACTCCGCGGGTGGACCGAGATCCAGCCGCGAATTCCAGCTTCCTGCAGGGAAGAGTGGAGACCTCCGGGAGGCCCTCGCTATGGGGCTTTGTTACAGAAGCCACTGCCCCCTATTAAATAGGCAGCAATCATTTCGCAAACATTCCGAAGTTACCGACTGGATAGCCATGGAGCCCCCGGAATGGTTTTCCTGGGTGAGCGACGACAGACGCGGACATGAACGCTCAGCGAAAAGGGAGGCCCCGGGGCACCACCCCCGAGACCTCCCAGAAAGGCCTGGACCCACCGAGGAACAGACCGATGTCCAGTAAACACCACGGGCAGGGGGAAGGTCACACCAGATCCCGTGCCAAGGTCTCCTCGCCGCCGAACTCACCAACAAAAACCCCCATCCGTGGGGGTCTTGCTACAACGGCGGCACTGACTTGAGCACGCCAACGAGTCGACACCTCGCCCTCACCTTTGCCCCTTTCGTGCATCTTCTGACGAAGTCACTCTGCCGCCGCGAGGCGGCTAGGGCGTTACCACGCGATGATTGGCGATCAAGAATTGACAAAATCGATCACCCGGGACACGTCCAGCCCATCCCGCCCTCGATTGCAAGTGCAATCCGCGCGGACGGAATTTACCTTCCCTCCACGCTCACCGCTTTTCGATTTCACCGTCCCGGACCTCGGCCATAAAAGAGTCGGTCCCTTTTTCCTTTTCCGTCGGACCTTCAGCGGAAATCCGCAGCCCGCCGAGTCGGCAACCCCGGAAGTCGACTAATGCACAATGTCATCTTGTCGGCAGTCAACGGGACGGGCTCTGTACCGCAGACCGCACGCCGCGCTCGGCAGGAAACTTTTTGCTCGTCAGATTTGCTACACAGTGAGCGAGTCGGCCCGCCGGGTGAGCAACTCTGCACAGATGCGTACAGAAGGTGAACAGCGAGGCACTCTGTGTAACTTTTGTCACTCTCGGGAAACAACGGGGCCTGCGCAGCCTCGCCGACGACAACGGCTTCCCGTCCGCCCTGCGCCGGGCGACCGTTTGACGTCCACCGGACGCACCGGCCGCCCGGGTCACGCCGTCACGAGCGCGGTGCCACCTTCGACAGGCCGTTGATGATGCGGTCCATCGCGTCGCCGCCCGTGGGGTCCGTCAGGTTGGCCAGCATCTTCAGCGTGAACTTCATCAGCAGCGGGTGCGTCAGGCCGCGTTCCGTCGCCATCCGCATGACCTTCGGGTTGCCGATGAGCTTCACGAAGGCACGGCCGAGCGTGTAGTAGCCGCCGTAGGTGTCCTTGAGGATCTTCGGGTAGCGCTGGAGGGCCAGCTCGCGCTGGGCGTACGAGGCGCGGGCGTGCGCCTGCACGATGACCTCGGCGGCGATCTGGCCGGACTCCATGGCGTACGCGATGCCCTCGCCGTTGAACGGGTTGACCAGGCCGCCCGCGTCGCCGACCAGCAACAGGCCGCGCGTGTAGTGCGGCTGACGGTTGAAGGCCATCGGGAGGGCGGCGCCGCGGATGGGGCCGGTCATGTTCTCGGGGGTGTAGCCCCAGTCCTCGGGCATGGACGCGCACCACGCCTTGAGGACCTCGCGCCAGTCCAGTTCCTTGAAGGAGTCGGAGGTGTTGAGGACGCCGAGGCCGACGTTGCTCGTGCCGTCGCCCATGCCGAAGATCCAGCCGTAGCCGGGCAGCAGCCGGTCCTGCGGGCCGCGCCGGTCCCACAGCTCCAGCCAGGACTCCAGGTAGTCGTCGTCGTGCCGGGGCGAGGTGAAGTACGTGCGGACGGCCACGCCCATCGGGCGGTCCTCGCGCCGGTGCAGGCCCATCGCCAGCGACAGGCGCGTGGAGTTGCCGTCCGCGGCGACGACGAGCGGCGCGTGGAAGGTGACCGGCGTCTTCTCCTCGCCGAGCTTGGCGTGCACCCCGGTGACGCGGCCCGTGCGGTCGTCGATGATCGGCGCGCCGACGTTGCAGCGCTCGTACAGCCGGGCGCCCGCCTTCTCCGCGTTCCGCGCGAGCTGCTCGTCGAAGTCGTCGCGCTTGCGGACGAGTCCGTAGTCGGGGAAGGAGGCGAGGTCGGGCCAGTCGAGCTGGAGCCGGACGCCGCCGCCGATGATGCGCAGGCCCTTGTTGCGCAGCCAGCCCGCCTCCTCGGAGATGTCGATGCCCATCGACACGAGCTGCTTGGTGGCGCGCGGGGTCAGGCCGTCACCGCAGACCTTCTCGCGCGGGAAGGCGGTCTTCTCCAGCAGGAGGACGTCCAGGCCCGCCTTGGCCAAGTGGTACGCGGTGCTGGAGCCGGCCGGGCCCGCACCGACGACGATCACGTCGGCGGTGTGGGCGGTCTGGGACTCGGTCACGGTCGGCTCTCCGTTCGGCGAAGGACTCGGGCACCCGAGTCTATGAGCCGGTCCCTGACGGACGGGCCCCGGCCTCGGCGCCTATGAAGCGGCAGCGCCCCAAAGGGGCGCGGGGAACTGCGCGAGCAACCCCGGACGGCCCGCGGACGCCGACCGACCCCGCCGCTCACCCCAGTAGGCGCACAGGACCGCTGGCCCGCACCCGCCTACGCCGAAGGCTTGACGCCCCGGTGCAGAGCCACCACGCCGCCCGTGAGGTTGCGCCAGGCGACGTCCGCCCAGCCCGCCCGCTGGAGGCTCGCGGCCAGCGCCGGCTGGTCGGGCCAGGCCCGGATCGACTCGGCGAGGTAGACGTACGCGTCCGGGTTGCTGCTCACGGCCCGTGCGACCGGCGGCAGCGCGCGCATCAGGTACTCGGTGTAGACCGTGCGGAACGGCGCCCAAGTGGGCTGGCTGAACTCGCAGATCACCACGCGCCCGCCCGGCTTCGTCACCCGCAGCATCTCGCGCAGCGCGACCTCGGTCTCCTGCACGTTGCGCAGGCCGAAGGAGATGGTGACGGCGTCGAACACACCGTCCGCGAAGGGCAGCCGGGTCGCGTCACCGGCGGTGAACGGCAACCACCCGGTGCGCTTCTTGCCCTCGCGGAGCATGCCGACGGAGAAGTCGCACGGGACGACGTACGCGCCCGCGGCGGCGAACGGCATGGAGGAGGTGCCCGTGCCGGCCGCGAGGTCCAGCACCTTCTCGCCCGGACGGGCGTGCACGGCCCGGTCGACGGCCTTGCGCCACAGGCGGGCCTGGCCGAGCGACAGCACGTCGTTGGTCAGGTCGTATTTGGCCGCCACGTCGTCGAACATCGCGGCGACTTCGTGCGGCTGCTTCTCCAGGGATGCTCGGGTCACGCGCCCCATTCTTCACCGCGCGCCACGGGGCCGCCGCCGCGGGGTTCGTACGCGCCCGGGTGCGGCCCGGTTCGCCGCCTGCGGCGGGAGCGGCCTGCGGCCGCGTCCTCAAACGCCGGACGGGCTGAGTGTGCTGGCCGTGACCTGGACCTGCAGGCCCGCAGTGTGCGGACTACGGTCCGCGAGATTCAGCCCGTCCGGCGATTGAGGACATGCCCGAAGGGCATGCCCGCCGCTGGGGGTCCCCCCGGCCGAAGGCTGGGGGAGGCCACGGCGGGACAGCCGAAAGACCTGGACGGGGACGGTCCGCTGACGGCCGGCGCCAGCGACGTGGTTTCGGGGACCCCCGCCCCCCGGAACCACCGGGAACCCCCCGGTCCCACCGCCCCCGCACGTCTCATCCTCATAGGCGAAAAAGGAAGATCCACATCCGTTAACGTCCCCCTGACGTGGGACGCAACCGCTTTTACGGATCGTTGACGCGCGTCAGCGCGCCCGGTAGACCAGCCGCCCGGCGAGCACCGTGGCGACGCAGGACCCCGCCCCCCGCACCGCGAGCTCGGCGGCGTCCCGGACGTCGAAGACGGCGAAGTCCGCCCGCGCCCCGGGCACCAGGGTGCCCGCGAACGCCGCGTCCGGCGCGGCGCCTTCGGGCAGGGCGGCCAGCGGGTCCAGCGTCGGCGGCAGGTCCGGCGGCGCCTGCCGGTGGACCTGGACGAGGCCGGAGCGCGCCACCGCGACCCGTACGGCCGCGCGCGCGAAGGGACCGGCCACCGCGGTCGTGCCGTGCCGCAGCAGCCGCTGCGCACCGCGCCGCGCGGACGCGCCCCAGCGGGCGTCGTCCATGCCGAGCGCCGCCGGCCGGTCGCCGGTCAGCGGCTCCTCGCCGAGCTCGTCCGCCTCGCGCGGGTCCGGGTGGTAGGCGGCCTCCAGCAGCGCGGCGGCACCGGGGTGCACCAGACCGGGGGTGAGCACACCGGGCCAGCGGCGGACCCTGGCCCGCGGATGCGCCGCGGCCACGTCCTCGTACGCCCCGACGGCCACGATCCGGTCGCCCTCCACGGCGACGGCCCCCTCGGGCAGGGGGACCGCCCCGGGGCCGGCCAGCAGCAGCTCAGCCGCGTGGATGGTCAGCACGGCCGCGGGTCAGCTCGTCGCGACGATCTTCAGCTCGGGGTGCGCGGTGCCGCCCTCGATCGCCGTGGAGGAGAGGTGGGAGACCACGCGGTCGTCGACCGGGTCGTTCGCCGGGTCGTCGTGCACCAGCAGGTGCTCGTACGTCGTCGCCCGCTGCGCCGGGACGCGGCCCGCCTTGCGGATGAGGTCGATGATCTCCATGCGGTTGGAGCGGTGCCTGGCACCGGCCGAGGAGACGACGTTCTCCTCCAGCATGATCGAACCGAGGTCGTCCGCGCCGTAGTGCAGCGACAGCTGGCCGACCTCCTTGCCCGTCGTCAGCCAGGAGCCCTGGATGTGCGCCACGTTGTCGAGGAAGAGGCGGGCGATGGCGATCATCCGCAGGTACTCGAAGATCGTCGCCTGCGTACGGCCCTTGAGGTGGTTGTTCTCCGGCTGGTACGTGTACGGGATGAACGCGCGGAAACCGCCCGTGCGGTCCTGCACGTCACGGATCATCCGGAGGTGCTCGATCCGCTCCGCGTTGGTCTCGCCCGTGCCCATCAGCATGGTGGAGGTGGACTCGACGCCCAGGTCGTGGGCGAGCTCCATGATCTCCAGCCAGCGCTCGCCCGACTCCTTCAGCGGCGCGATGGCCTTCCGCGGCCGCTCCGGCAGCAACTCCGCACCCGCGCCCGCGAAGGAGTCGAGACCCGCGGCGTGGATACGGCGGATCGCCTCCTCCGCGCTCACCCCGGAGATCCGCGCCATGTGGTCCACCTCGGACGCGCCGAGCGAGTGGATCACCAGCTGCGGGAACTCCTTCTTGATGGCCGCGAAGTGCTCCTCGTAGTACTCCACGCCGTAGTCCGGGTGGTGCCCGCCCTGGAACATGATCTGGGTGCCGCCCAGTTCCACGGTCTCCGCGCAGCGCCGCAGGATGTCGTCCATCCCGCGCGTCCACACCTTGTCGCTCTTCGGCGGCGCGTAGAAGGCGCAGAACTTGCACGCCGTCACACACGCGTTGGTGTAGTTGATGTTCCGCTCGATGATGTACGTCGCGATGTGCTCCGTACCCGCGTAGCGCCGACGGCGCACCGCGTCGGCCGCCGCGCCCAGGGCGTGCAGCGGCGCCGACCGGTACAGCTCCAGCGCCTCCTCCGGGGAGATCCGGCCACCGGCGGCGGCACGGTCGAGGACGGACTGAAGGTCGGCGTTCTCGGTCACCGGGCGTCCCTTCGGAGGGGGTTTGACAGACCGATCCAGCCTACGCCAGCCCTCCGTCACGGCTGCGGGCGGCCGCCGCCCGGTCACCCCCCGCTCCTGGTGAGCGTCGCCGTGGGCCGGCCCCCGTCCGCGTCCTCCGACGCGTAGGAGAGCCTGCCCCCGCCGGCGAGCGCGAACGTGATCCGCGAGGTGTTCCCCGTGCAGCCGAGCGCGGGGGTGCCGTCGGTGACCTCTTCGAGGGTGAGCCGGGTGGCGGTGGCGGTGAGCAGCCTGGCCTTGCTGTGGCACTCCAGGACGTTGAGGGCGGAGTAGGTCGTACGGGCCACGTACGCGCCCTTGTCGCCGGGGGTGACGGTGGCGGTCATCGTGCCGTTGGGGGTGCCGTCGGACTGGCGGATGTCGCCGGTCCAGGTGCCGAGGAAGTCTTTGGGGACGGTGTCGCCGGCGCTGGCCTTCGCGGGTGGGTTCGCGGTGGTCTTGCTGCCGTCGGGCAGCAGAGCGAAGGTGAGTGCCGCGGCGGCGGCGAGCGTTGCGGTACCGGCCAGGACCAGCACCCGGGTCCGGCGGGTGGGGGCTGCGCCCCCGGGCTCTTCGGCTGCCGGCCGGTGGTCAGGTTGTGCCCACCCGTTCCGCCCTGCGGAACGATTGCCCACAACAGTGGGGGAAACCGAGGTTTCCAGATCCAGGAGTTCCACCGCCCTTCGGCTCACCCGTTCCAGGACCGGTGGTGGCAGCCAGCCGGCGTGGACCAGTTCGCGGGCGCCCCCGGCAGGGGTCAGGCGACGGGCCAGGGCCGTGGGGGTGGGGCGGTCCGTCGGGGACTTGGCGAGGCAGGACTCGACCAGGGCGCGCAGTCCCCCCGTCAGTCCGGGGCCGAGCACCGGCGGCTCGTGAACCACCCGATAGAGGAGGGCCGCCGAGTTGCCGCCGGGGAAGGGCGGCTCGCCCGTGGCCGCGTACGCGAGGACCGCGCCGTAGGAGAAGACGTCCGCCGCGCCCGTCACCTCCTCCCCGAGGATCTGCTCGGGGGCCATATAACCGGGCGAGCCGATGGACACCCCCGTCTCGGTCAGGGACGCCGTCGCGTCCGAGGCCCGCGCGATCCCGAAGTCGATCAGCCGGGGGCCGTCCAGGGCCAGCAGCACGTTCGACGGTTTGACGTCGCGGTGCACCAGGCCCAGCGCGTGCACGGCGGCGAGGGCCTCCGCCAGGCCCGCGGCCAGCGTCCGTACGGTCGGCTCCGGCAGCGCGCCGGTGTCGAGCACGGCCTCGGTGAGGGAGGGCCCGGCGACATAGCCCGTCGCCACCCAGGGGACCGGTGCGTCGGGGTCGGCGTCCAGTACGGGCGCGGTCCACTGCCGCCCGTCCGGCCGGGCGTCCCCGGCCACCCGCCGCGCCGCCTCGACCTCGCGCCGGAAGCGCGCCCGGAACTGCTCGTCGACGGCGAAGTGCGGGTGGACGGCCTTGACCGCGACCGTGCGGCCGCCCGCGCTGCGCCCCAGGTACACCCGGCCCATGCCGCCCGCCCCGAGCCGCCCCAGCAGCCGGTATGCGCCGATGACCTGCGGATCTTCCGTGCCCAGTGGCTGCATCGGGCCGTTCGCCTCCCCCGCCGGGGGCCCGCCGAACCCCGATTTTCAGCCTATGACTCAATTCACGGGGTCCGGCAGGAACCCCGTGGCCAGGTTTGCCCATCCACCAGGACGGAACAAACCGTCATGTCCTTCGGGGCAGCAGCATCATCCGGAGCGACGCGATGACGCACTCATCCAACGGGGCCTATCGGTCCCAGGGCCACCGCCGTGCATCCAGCGCCAAACGCTGGATCATCGTCGTGGCGTCCATAGCCGTGCTCGGGCTGATCGCCTGGCCCGTCATGACCTATTTCGAGATCCCGCCCTTCACCGACAAGGGCAAGTCCATCAGCTTCGGCCAGGTGCCGAGCGGCGGCGGACAGGCCGGCGGGACCAGCGGCGACGCGGGCGCCGACTCCAAGATGTCGATGCCGACCAACCCGACCGCCGACTTCAAGATCGCCAGCACGCTCGGCAACGGCACGCACGTCGCGGTGACCACCGTCGACGGCAAGAAGTCCGGCTTCAAGGGCAAGGTCTGGGTGTGGGCGCCCAAGGAGTACGAGGACCCGAAGTTCGCCAAGAGCGGCTTCCCGGTCCTGATCGCCCTCCCCGGCGGCCCCGGCTTCCCGGCCAACTACTGGATGGACGACAACCTCAAGCTGGAGTCGTCGATCTCCAAGTGGTACTCCGAGGGCAAGAGCAAGCCCTTCCTCCTCGCGATGCCGGTCCTCAACCCGCACCCGGACGACGGCGGGCTCTACTGGGACGGCAGTGACATCCCCGGCCAGCCCAAGATGGGCACCTGGCTCACCGAGGACGTCCCGGACCTGATGAAGGAGAACTTCCGGACGATCAAGTCGCGCGACGGCTGGGCGTTCATGGGCTCCTCCTCCGGCGGTTTCTCCGGCCTGAAGGCCGTGCTCAAGCACCCGGACAAGTTCAAGGCCGTGATCGCCTCCGGCCCGGACATCGTCCCGGACTCCCCGCTGTGGAAGGGCCACGAGCAGGAGAAGAACGAGAACAACCCCGAACTGCTGGCCAAGGCCCTGATCGCCGCCAACAAGCCGGGCCAGGACGTCTACCTCGCGTTCCAGTACGGAACGCTGGAGAAGAGCGTCATCCCGAAGGTGGACCAGTTCATCAAGACGTACGGCAACAAGGGGCCGATCCACACCCGCCTCCAGGTCATCCAGGGCGGCAAGCACGACGCCAAGACCTATGTGCAGGGCATGGGCGACGGCAGCATCGCGTGGATCAGCGAGCAGATGGAGGGCCCGGTCCCGGCCCCCTGACCCGCCCGCCGGGCCCCGGCCCGTTCCACCGGGACCCGGTAACGAGTCCTTCCCGAAGCCCTGACCCCGATCGCCGGGGTCAGGGCTTCAGCAGTTCCACCCGCACATCGGCGGGGAAGCCCGTCGTCGGACCCGTGCGTCTGGCGAACTCGGTCACGCCCGCGAGCTGGTCCGGGCCGAAGCGGAAGTCGAGCGTCGTGAAGTAGCGCTCCAGCAGTTCCGCGTCGAACGCCTCCCAGCGCGCCGCCTGCTCGGCGACCTTGCCGACCTCGTCCAGCGACACGTCCCGGGACTCCAGGAAGGCCCGGTGGACCTCGGCGACGAGCCGCGGCTCGCGGGCCAGATAGTCCTTCCGCACGGCCCACACCGCGAAGACGAACGGCAGCCCCGTCCACTCCTTCCACATCCGCCCCAGGTCGTGGACCTCCAGGCCGAGCCGCGGCGCGTCGTGCAGCGAGGCCCGCAGCGCGGCGTCCCCGATCAGCACGGCGGCGTCCGCCTCCCGCATCATCAGGCCCAGGTCGGGCGGGCAGGTGTAGTAGTCGGGCCGCACGCCGTACTGCTCGGCGAGCAGCAACTGCGCCAGGCGCACGGAGGTGCGCGACGTGGAGCCGAGTGCCACGCGCGCCCCGTCCAGCTCGGCCAGCGGCTTCTGCGAGACGATCACGCAGGACATGACGTCGCCGTCGCAGCCGACCGCGATGTCGGGCAGGGCCACCAACTGGTCGGCGTTCCGCAGGAACTCGACGAGGGTGACGGGGCCGATGTCCAGCTCGCCGCGGATCAGCCGCTCGCTGAGCTTCTCGGGGGTGTCCTTGGTCAGGTCCAGGTCGAGCAGCGTGCCGGTGCGGGCGAGCCCCCAGTAGAGGGGCAGGCAGTTGAGGAACTGGATATGGCCGACGCGGGGGCGGCCGCTACGCCGGTCCGAGGCTGAATTGTCCACGTCCGGAGGCTAGCCCTGTGCGCCCGGCGGATGCGGAGCGGGGGCCTCCTCCTGGCCGCACCCGACCGTCGATCTTTTCCGTCCGGAAGGCCGGGAAAACCATCCGGTAGCGTGATCTACGACTCTTTCGCAGCGAGAACCCTGCGTGCTAGGCTCGCCGCAAGTTGCAGTTTGGTTTCCCTTGCAGTACAGAGCCTGCGGAGCATGTGACCCCGCAGGCTTTTGTAGTTTTCAGACTTCTCGCAGGTTCTGGAGCAGGGCAACCCTTTGGCCCAAGGAGGGCTTATGGCTACCGGAACCGTGAAGTGGTTCAACGCTGAAAAGGGCTTTGGATTCATCGCCCAGGACGGCGGGGGCCCCGACGTCTTCGTCCACTACTCCGCGATCAACGCTGCTGGCTTCCGCTCCCTCGAGGAGAACCAGCAGGTCACCTTCGACGTCACGCAGGGCCCGAAGGGTCCGCAGGCGGAGAACGTCACCCCGGCCTAGTCTTCCGGATCCTTCGATCCGGCGGCTTCGCCGCCCGACCGATCGCGGTCGATGCTGTACCCAAGGAGTCCTGCCCTTCCGTTTCGGCGGAGGGCGGGGCTCCTGCCTTTTTTCGGCTCATGTTCGCCATCTCTTTACCCCTCCTTTCCCATTGATCCATTTCTTTTGCTTTCGTTCATGAAGTGGATCGATTCCGATCACTGTTGATCGGCGAACCCTGTTCGGTGGATTTCGAGCTACCGTGAATTCATGAGTGGCACGATCACCGTGCACCACGTGACGGCCGCGCTCGGCGGAGCCCGGCGGCTGGGCATCGACACCGTCCCCCTGCTGCAGAGCGCGCGCATTCCCCCGCTCCTCCTCGCCGACGAGCGGGCCCGGGTGACCCCCGAGCAGTTCAGCCGCCTGGTCAGGGCGGTGCGGCGGGCCACGGGCGACGAGTTCCTCGGGCTCGGCCGGACCCCCAGCCGCCCCGGCACCTTCGCGATGATGTGCTACGCCTGCGCGGGCTGCCGCGACCTCGGCACGGCCCTGGAGCGGGGCACGCGCTTCTACGGGCTCTTCCCCGGCGGCCCCGACCTCGTCCTCGAACACCGCGGCGCGGACGCCGTCCTCACCGTCCGCAGCGACCTGCGTCCCTACGCCGAGCGCCGGTTCCTCGCCGAGTCCCTCATGATCGTCTGGCACCGGCTCGCCAGCTGGCTGATCGGCCACCGGATACCGCTGCGCTGGGCGGAGTTCGCCCACCCCGCCCCGCCGTACGCCCCGGAGTACGGGCCGCTCTTCGGCTGCCCCGTCCGCTTCGGCGCGCCCCGCACCGGCGCGGCCTTCGACCCGCGCTGGCTGACCGCGCCCGTCGTCCGGGACGAGGCGGGCCTGGAGCAACTGCTGCGCCGCGCGCCCGCCGACCTGCTGAGCCGCCGCGACTACGGGACGACGGCCGCCGAGCAGGTGCGGCGCTCGCTCGCGCGGGCGCTGCGCGAGGGCCGGGCCGGGCGGCTGCCGGGGCCCGCGCGGCTCGCGGAGCTGCTGGCGGTGAGCCCGGCGACGCTGCGGCGGCGGCTCCGGGACGAGGGCACCTCGTACCGGCGGCTCGCGGACCAGGTGCGCAGGGACGCCGCGGTGCGCGGCCTGGCGGAGGGCGCGGAGTCCATAGCGGAACTGGCCGCGCGGCTGGGCTTCTCCGAGGACACCGCGTTCCACCGGGCGTTCCGCCGCTGGACGGGCACCACGCCCGGCGCGTACCGCCGTCTGGGCCGGCAGGGGCAGCCGGTTCGGCCGGTTCGATCAGTTCAGCCGGGTCAGCAAACCTGAGCTCCCGGGTCAGCGCCTTCCTGACCCACCGGTCACTACCGTCACCTCAACTGACTCCGCACCACCGGACGGTCGGGAGAGCAGTATGAACCTGCGCACCACAGCACTCGCCGCGGTCGCCGCGCTGGCCTTCTCGCTCGGTGCGGCGGGCACGGGCACCGCCGCCGAAGCGCCTGCCGGTACAGCCCCGGGGGATGTCCTCAGCTCCGCGCCCATGTCCTTCCACCCGCTGCCCGGCCAGCCCACGAACACCCGGGCCTGGCACATCACCTACCGTTCCACCACCGCCAAGGGCGCCCCGAACGTCGTCTCGGGCACGGTGATCGTCCCGCGGGACGGCAGAACGGGCCGGCGCCCGCTCGTCACCTACGCGGTCGGCACCGTGGGCCTCGCCGACCAGTGCGCGCCGTCCGCGGGCTTCCCCTACGGCACGACGCTGGAGGCCAACCTCATCCAGCAACTGACCCTGCGCGGCTGGGCCGTGGCCGTCACCGACTACGAGGGGCTGGGCACGCCCGGCGACCACACCTATATCGTCGGCCGCGCCGAGGGGCACGCCGTGCTCGACGCGGCGCGGGCCGCGCTGCGGCTGCCCGGGACCGGGCTCGCCCCGGATTCGCCCGTGGGCATCATGGGCTACTCCCAGGGCGGGCACGCCAGCAGTTGGGCCGCGGAGCTGCACGACTCGTACGCCCCGGAGCTCGATGTGAAGGGGACCGCGACCGGCGGTGTGCCCGCCGACCTGCTCAAGGTCGCCGACTACAACAACGGGTCGGTCGGGGCCGGTCTCGTCCTCATGGCGGCCGTCGGCCAGAACGCGGCCTACCCCGAGCTCCGGCTCGACTCGTACCTCAACGACCAGGGGCGTTACTACGTCGACTTCCTGAAGCGGCACTGCGTGGGCATCTCGGCGGCCGCCGGGCTCTTCAAGCGGATCTCCGACGTGACGGTCAGGAACCCGCTGTACGAGCCGGACTGGCAGCGGGTGCTGCGGATGTCGAACCTGGGCTCGCACGCGCCCGACCGGCCGGTGTACCTCTACCACGGGGTGCTGGACGAGCTGATCCCGTACGCGGTGGGGGAACAGCTGCGGTCGGACTGGTGCGGGAAGGGCGTCCCGGTGGAGTGGCACTCGATAGCGCTCGGCGAGCATGTCGCCGGGGCGATCGCGGGGTCGGTCCCGGCGGCGGACTGGCTCGCCGACCGCTTCGCCGGGGAGCCGGTGTCCGGCAACTGCTGAGCGGACTTGTGGAAATCCGCTGCGGTACCGCGCCCCGCAAGGGGCGCGGGGAAGCGCCGGTCCGCGGCTCCGTCGCGTGGGCGCGACCGGCCGCCGACGGCCCGCAGTCGAATGACCGCACTTCCAGCGGAGCGCTCAGCCGTTTCCGCTGTCGTACAGCGCGTCGATCTCCGCCGCGAAGTCCCGGGCGATCACCCCGCGCCGTAGTTTCAGGGACGGCGTGAGGTGGCCCGTCTCCTCCGTGAAGTCCACCGGCAGCACGGTGAAGCGGCGTATGGACTCGGCGCGGGAGACAAGGGAGTTGGCGTCGTCCACGGCCTCCTGGAGCGCGGCCCGCAGCTCGGGGTCGCGCACCAGCTCGGTCCGCGGCAGGCCCGACTTGTTCCGCATCCGGGCCCAGTGGGCGACGCCGTCCGCTTCGAGGGTCAGCAGGGCGGCGACGTACGAGCGGTTGTCGCCGACGACGACGCACTGGTCGACGAGGGGGTGGGCCCGCAGCCGGTCCTCCAGGGGGGCGGGGGCGACGTTCTTGCCGCCGGAGGTGACGATCAGCTCCTTCTTGCGGCCGGTGATGGTGAGGTAGCCGTCCCCGTCGAGCGCCCCCAGGTCGCCGGTGGCGAACCACTCGCCGACCACGGGTCCGGGCACCGCCCCGCCCCGCCCGGCGTCCCAGTAGCCGGAGAACACCTGGCCGCCGCGGAGCAGCACCTCGCCGTCGTCGGCGATCCGCACCGCGGCGCCGGGCAGCGGCCAGCCGACCGTGCCGATGCGGGGCCGCAGCGGCGGGGTGACGGTGACGGCGGCGGTGGTCTCGGTCAGGCCGTAGCCCTCCAGGACCTCGATGCCCGCGCCCGAGCAGAACGCGGCGAGCCGGTGCCCGAGCGGTGAACCGCCGCTGAGGACGTAGCGGACCTCGCCGCCGAGTGCGGCCCGGATGCGGCGGTAGACCAGCGGGTCGTAGAAGGCGCGGGCCGCCCGGAGTGCCGGTCCGGGCCCGGCGCCGGTGCCGTGCCGCCGGGCCTCGTCCGCCTCGCCGTACCGGACCGCGACACGGGCCGCCCGGTCGAAGGAGGCGGCGCGGCCGAGCCGTTCCGCCGTGGCGCGGCCGGTGTTGTAGACCTTCTCCAGGACGTAGGGGATGACGAGCAGGAAGGTCGGCCGGAAGGCGGCGAGATCGGCGAGGAGGTCCTCGGTGCGGATCGAGGGCGCGTGGCCGATCCGTACGCGGGCCCGCATGCAGCTGACGGCGACGACCCGGCCGAAGATGTGCGAGAGCGGCAGGAAGAGGAGGGTGGCGGCCGGTGCCTTGCCGGTCGCCTTGAAGAGCGGGTGGAGCAGTTCGGTCGAACTGTCCGCTTCGGTGAAGAAGTTGGCGTGGGTGAGGACGCAGCCCTTGGGGCGGCCGGTGGTGCCCGAGGTGTAGATGACGGTCGCGATGTCCTCGGGGGTGCGGCCGGCGCGGGCCTCGGTGACCGCGGAGGCGGGCAGGTCCCGGCCGGCGGCCATGAGGTCGCCGACGGCCCCGGTGTCGAAGCGCCACAGGTGGGCGAGGCCGGGCAGGTCCGCGCGCACCTCCTCGACCAGCTTCTCCTGTGCCTCGCCCTCGACGGCGCAGGCGGCGGCCCCGGAGTCCTGGAGGATCCAGCGGACCTGGTGGGCGGAGGAGGTGGGGTAGACGGGGACGCCGACGAGGCCCGCCGCCCAGGCGGCGAAGTCCAGCAGCGTCCACTCGTAGGTGGTGCGGGCCATGATGGCGAGCCGGTCGCCGGGCCGTAAGCCGTGGGCTATCAGGCCCTTGGCGGTGGCCAGCACCTCGGCGGCGAAGGTGGCGGCGGTGACGTCGCGCCAGCTTCCGTCGGGCTGCTTCCGGCTGAGCACGACGTCGGCGGGGGCGAGGGCGGCGTTCTCGAACGGCAGGTCCCCCAGGGAGCCGCTGGTGACGGGCGGGGTGAGCGGGGGGACGGCCGCCTCGCGGACGACTCCGCGCACCAGAGTGGTGCGGGGCGGGGCGGCCTGTTGCGTTTCGGACATGTGCGGCTCCTGTTGTCGGCCCACAGACACCTACTCGGCGGTAAAGCGCGGTCAATCTACGGCACGACCAGGGGGTGACTCCAGACCGCGTCACGTAGTCCTTATGACCGGGGGCGATCTGCCCGTTCTGCCGATACATGTCGCGGTGTGCCCGAAATAACTTTTTTGGCAGCGGGCCGCCGTACGGGCGGCGCACAGAGCTCCGTAAGGAGATCAGAGCCACATGAACACCACCACTCGCACCGCACTCCGTACCGTCATAGCCGGCACCGTCCTCGCGGGTGCCGTGGCGGTTCCCGCCGCCGCGTTCGCCGCGGACGGCGGCTCGGCGGCACCGAGCAGCACGCAGCCGACGGGGAGGACCGTCGACATCGGCGGCGGCATGGAGGCCGAGATCAGGGACGGCAAGGCGTACCTCAAGGAGATCGGCAGCGGCAAGGTCTTCGCGGTGCTGTCGAAGGGCCAGTCCTACACCGACGGCATCTACGTCCACTTCGACGGCACGAACGTGACCGCCAAGACGCAGGGCGACGACAAGAAGAAGGACGACAAGAAGGACGAGCGGAAGAAGGACGGCTCGTCCCGCACGGTGAAGCTCAATGACGGCAAGTACGCGGTCGTCACCAAGCTGGCGGACGGCTCGTACAAGGCCGTCGTCACCGGCCCGGACGGCTTCGTCTTCGGCACGCTCACCGCGGGCTCCCCCTCCGTCACCCTCGACGGCGGGCTGAAGGTCACCCTCGACCAGAAGACCGGCAAGATCACCCAGACCACCGTCAAGAGCCGGAACGGCGAGGCCGCCCGCGACACCGGCGCGAAGGACGCCTCCGTGAAGACGTCTGACGCGGACGGCAAGAAGCTCCCCAAGGGCGGCGTCGCCGCGGGCGAGGCACCCCAGCAGCGCCCGGACACCGACCCCGGCCTGATCGGCGGCGCGCTCGCGGCGGCCGGCGTCCTCGGCGGCACGGGCCTCCTCGCCGCCCGCCGACGCAAGGGCGAGCGCTAGGAGTTCCACGGAACGGGTGAACGGGCGGGCGGGGGCCGCCCCTTCACCATGTCGCCCGTCGGCGCCGCCGGGCGCTAGGAGTTCTGCGGGATCTGGGGCCGGGCGGGTGCCCAGCGCCGTCCGTTCATGAGGTTGTCCAGCCCGGCCCAGGCGAAGTTCATGAGGGTCTCCGCCGTGTCGCGCTCGGCGGGGGCCACGTCCGTGCGCTCGTTGGTCCAGCCGGCGAGCGACTCGGCGGCGCCCACCAGCGCGTGGGCCAGGCCGGACGCCTCCTGCCAGGGCAGCGGGGTGTCGCAGCCGTTCTCCGCGGCCGTCGCCACGATCAGGTGGGTGACGACGTCGACGAGCTCCTGGCGCAGGGCGGCCAGTTCGAGGGCGAACGGCTCCCCGTGGGTGCGGGCCTGGCAGTGCAGCACGGCCCAGCCGTCGGGGTGGGCCGCCGTGTGCGCGAAGAAGCCGCGGAGCCCGTGCCACAGCCGCCGGTCGGCGGGCGCGTCCGGGTCGACGCCCTCCCGCACGGCCGCGATCAGCGCCTCCGCTTCGCGCCGGATGCAGGCGCTGAAGAGGTCTTCCTTGGAGTTGAGATAGAGGTAGACCAACGGCTTCGAGGCACCGGCGAGTTCGGCTATCTCGTCCATCGAGGCCGCCCGGTAGCCGCGGCGCGCGAAGACCTCGACGGCGGCGTCGAGCATCTGGCGTTCGCGCACGGCGCGCGGCATGCGTTTGATCCGGGCCTTCGGCCTCCTCACGGCCTGAGCAGCGTCGGTGTGCGCATCGGTGTGTGCAGCAGCATTCACGACAAACGTCCCTCCGCCCCCGTAACGTTACCGGCAGGTAATGTTACGGGGAGGAGGGACGTCGCGGAGGGAAGATCCGGCCGAAACAGCCGGACCGAATGGATCAGGCCAGGCGGATCAGGCCGCGGCGGCCGGCACCGGGACGGGCTGCGGCTCGGCGGAGTCGGCGGAGTCCAGCGGCGAGGCGGTCGCCGAGTCGTACGCGGCGCGGTCGAGGATGTTCTCCCGCGAGGCCACCAGGATCGGGACCACCGACTGCCCGGCGACGTTGGTCGCGGTGCGCATCATGTCCACGATGGGGTCGATGGCCAGCAGCAGGCCCACGCCCTCCATCGGCAGGCCCAGCGTCGAGAGCGTCAGGGTCAGCATCACGGTGGCGCCGGTCAGCCCGGCCGTGGCCGCCGAGCCGACGACCGAGACGAACGCGATCAGGACGTAGTCCCGGAGCTCCAGGTGCACGTCGAAGACCTGCGCCACGAAGATCGAGGCGATCGCCGGGTAGATGGAGGCGCAGCCGTCCATCTTGGTGGTCGACCCGAAGGGCACGGCGAAGCTCGCGTACTCCTTCGGCACGCCCAGGCGCTCGGTCACCTTCTGCGTCAGCGGCATCGTGCCGACGGAGGAGCGGGAGACGAACGCCAGCTGAATGGCGGGCCAGGCACCCTTGAAGAACTGGAGCGGGTTCACCTTGGCGACGGTGGCCAGCAGCAGCGGGTAGACGCCGAACAGCACGATGGCGCAGCCGACATAGATGTCGGCGGTGAACGTCGCGTACTTGCCGATCAGGTTCCAGCCGTACGTGGCGATGGCCGTGCCGACCAGGCCCAGGCTGCCCAGCGGGGCGAGCCGGATGACCCACCACAGCACCTTCTGCAGCAGTTCCAGGGCGGCCTGGCTGAAGTCGAGTACGGGCTTGGCCTTGGCGCCGAGCTGGAGGATCGCGATGCCCGCGACGACCGCCATGAAGACGATCTGCATGACCTCCAGCTTGCTGAACGGCGTGATGACGTCGGTCGGGACGATCCCGGTGAGGAAGTCCAGCCAGGAACCGTGCTTCTTGGGCTCCTTGCCGTCGGCCGCGGTGAGGCCGGTGCCGGCGCCGGGGTCGGTGAGCAGGCCGATGGCGAGGCCGATGACGACCGCGATCAGCGACGTGATCATGAACCACATCAGGGTGCGGGTCGCCAGCCGGGCGGCGTTGGAGACGTTCCGCAGATTGGTGATCGACACCAGGATGGCGAAGAACACCAGCGGGGCGATCACCACCATCAGCAGCTGGACGAAGAGGTCGCCGATCTTTCCGAGGGTGACCTCCAGCCAGTGGATGTCACCGCTCTTGGCCGCCCACCCGAGGAGGGCGCCGAGCACGAGACCGAGCAGGATCTGGGCCCAGAACGGGACCTTGGGTATGCGCCCGCGCAGGGACGCCGGGGACGGCACAGGGGCAGATGACAACGGAAGCTCCGGAAAGTCGGAAAAGGGCGTGGGGCGCCGTGGAGGTCCGTACGTGCGGGGATCTCCGGCCGGGTCGACATTCGTCAGCGGCGACAACAGGCCGCGGAGACACAGCGGCAAAGATCGACGTGCAGGCGCGCCACGAGCACGTGGCTCGTGGGGAATCGGTGCGCTGCTGCTGTCTTCACGTCCAATACGTTAACACTCGCGCTTTGGGGGTCTCAAAGGTCTTCTTTGGGTTCGGGGCGTCCGGCAGGGCGCGAAAAACGCGAACGCCCCGTCGTGGAGCGGCTGCTCCACGACGGGGCGTCGCGGTGATGTGAGGAGACTTACACCCTTTTCGGGTGATCGAGCCCGGAACGGGACGGGCGGCTCAGGCCACCCCGTCCTCCTGGGCGGCGTTGGCGTCGAAGCGGGCCTTGGCGCGGTCGACGCGCGCCACGATCTGCTCGGACATCGCGTCGCGCTGCTTGCGCAGCAGCACCCAGCTGAGCGGGGCGGAGAGGACGAGCGCGAGCAGCACCATCCAGATGAGGTTCGAACCGTTCGCGCCGAGCGGGATGGCGTGCAGCGAGCAGAGCGCCCAGACGACGGCGAAGCAGGCGATGAGCAGGCCGAACCGCAGGGCGGTGTAGCGGAGCGAGGCGAACTTCTGGCTACTCACGGACGGGACCTTCTTCTCAACGACAACCGAAAGGGTCACCGACCAGTCAAGCACGGCCGGCAGGTGATCAGTCCAGGGGGCGCCACATCATGATGTCGTCGCGGTCGTCCCCGGCCGCCACCCGGATGCCCAGCGGCACCCGCCCGACCTCCTTGAAGCCGCAGGCCGCGTAGAAGTTCTCGGTGCCCGTGCCGCCGCGCACCCCGAGGCGCAGCGCTTCGAAGCCCAGGTCGCGGGCCATCTCCACGGCCTCGTCCACCATCCGGCGGCCGCGCCCGCCGCCCTGGAGCGAGGGGTGGATCATCACGGTGACGAGGGTGCACCAGTGCAGCATCAGGCGGTGCGGGTTGAGGGCGAGGAACGCGGTGCCGACCAGCCGCCCCTCCTCGTACGCGCCGAGCATCCGCGCCCGCCCCTCGGTGACCTTGGCGGTCAGCGCGTCGGCCACCGGCCGCACCTCGTCGGCCGTCACCGGCGGTACGAAGCCGACGGCGCCGCCCGCCTGCGAGACGTCCGTCCAGAGGCGGAGCAGCTCGGCGCGGAGGTCCGGGGTCGGTTCGGGGTCACGCACGAAGGTAAGGGCCATAGTGGCAATGCAAGCATTACCGAACGTGCCGCGACAAGAGGAAAGCCCCGGCGGACTGATGTCCAGGACTGGTGTCCACCGGGGCTGTTCCAAAAGGCGAGGGCCGTAACGGCGTCAGACGCGCATCGGCTGGGGCGACTCGCGCAGCGCGGCGTCGGGGCCCGGGTACTCGCGGATGATCTCGTAGCGGGTGTTCCGCTCGACCGGGCGGAAGCCGGCGTCGCGGATCAGGTCCAGCAGGTCGTCACGCGTCAGCTTGTTCGGCGTGCCGTAGTTGTCCGCGTCGTGCGTGATCTTGTACTCGACGACCGAGCCGTCCATGTCGTCCGCGCCGTGCTGCAGCGCGAGCTGGGCGGTCTGGACGCCGTGCATCACCCAGAAGACCTTGACGTGCGGGACGTTGTCGAAGAGCAGCCGGGAGACCGCGAAGGTCTTCAGCGCCTCGGCACCCGTCGCCATCGTCGTGCGCGCCTGCAGGCGGTTGCGGACCTTGCCGTCCTTCATGTCCACGAAGTCGTGCTGGTAGCGCAGCGGGATGAAGACCTGGAACCCGCCGGTCTCGTCCTGCAGTTCACGCAGCCGCAGCACGTGGTCCACGCGGTGGCGCGGCTCCTCGATGTGCCCGTAGAGCATCGTGCACGGGGTCTTGAGCCCCTTCTCGTGCGCGAGGCGGTGGATGCGGGACCAGTCCTCCCAGTGCGTGCGGTGGTCCACGATGTGCTGGCGGACCTCCCAGTCGAAGATCTCCGCGCCGCCGCCGGTCAGCGACTCCAGGCCGGCGTCGATCAGCTCGTCGAGGATCTCGGAGGCGGAGAGGCCGGAGATCGTCTCGAAGTGGTGGATCTCCGTCGCCGTGAACGCCTTCAGCGAGACGTTCGGCAGCGCCTTCTTCAGCTCGCTCAGGGAGCGGGGGTAGTAGCGCCAGGGCAGGTTCGGGTGCAGGCCGTTGACGATGTGCAGCTCGGTGAGGTTGTCGTTCTCCATCGCCTTGGCGAGGCGGACGGCCTCCTCGATCCTCATCGTGTACGCGTCCTTCTCGCCCGGCTTCCGCTGGAACGAGCAGTACGCGCACGAGGCGGTGCACACGTTCGTCATGTTGAGGTGACGGTTGACGTTGAAGTGGACGACGTCGCCGTTCTTGCGCGTGCGCACCTCGTGGGCGAGCCCGCCCAGCCAGGCCAGGTCGTCGGACTCGTAGAGGGCGATGCCGTCCTCACGCGTCAGCCGCTCCCCCGCGTGGACCTTCTCCTCCAGCTCGCGCTTGAGCCCAGCGTCCATGCGTCCGCCTCTCCGATACATCCGATTACATCCGATCCGCAACCCCGCCGAGACTACTCCCCCGTTCTCAGACGTCCTCGGGCAGCTCACCCACCCTGTTCTCCCACTTGGTGGAGAGCACGATCGTGGTGCGCGTCCGGCTCACGCCCTTGGTGCCCGACAGCCGCCGGATCGTGCGCTCCAGGCCGTCCACGTCGCCGACCCGGACCTTGAGCATGTAGGAGTCGTCGCCCGCGATGAACCAGCAGTCCTCGATCTCCTCCAGGTCCCGCAGCCGCCGCGCCACGTCCTCGTGGTCCGCCGCGTCGGAGAGCTGGATGCCGATCAGCGCCGTGACGCCGAGGCCGAGCGAGGCGGCGTTGACGGTCGCGCGGTAGCCCGTGATCACGCCCGCCGCCTCCAGGCGGTTGATCCGGTCCGTGACGCTCGGGCCGGAGAGGCCGACGAGCCGGCCCAGCTCCGCGTACGACGCCCGGCCGTTCTCCCGGAGGGCCTGGATGAGCTGCCTGTCCACCGCGTCCATTGCCTGGCACCTTTCAAATAATCAGCGAACTCGCCGCTTTGCATGTAGAATCTAAGGCATACAGGGGTTCAAGCCCTGTGATTTCTCGCAAGATCTGCTAGATCAACGACGATCCTTCAGGAGTGATCACACCGTGTACACGATCGAGATGGCCTACGCCCGTATGCGCGAGCTGCAGGACGTTGCCAACCGCTCGCGTGCCCACCAGTTCGCCGAGCGTCGCGCCGAGGCCAGGGCGGCCCGTTCCGCGCGCGCCAAGAAGCGCTAACCCCCGGACCGGGAGCGCGCCTCACCGAGCTCTCCCTTCCAACGGCGGTACAGCCGGTGCGGCACACCCGCCGCGTCCAGCACCCGCCCGGCGACGAAGTCCACCAGATCCTGGATGTGCGTCGCCCCCGCGTAGAACGCCGGAGAGGCGGGCAGCACCACTGCGCCCGCCTCGTCGAGCGCCACCAGCTGCTTGAGCGTCTGACCGCTGAGCGGCGTCTCGCGCACCGCGACCACCAGCCGGCGCCGCTCCTTGAGCATCACGCTCGCGGCCCGCTGCAGCAGATCCTTCGAGAGCCCCAGCGCCACCCCGGCCACGCAGGCCGTGCTCGCCGGGACGATCAGCATCCCCTTGACCGGGTACGAACCCGACGACGGCCCTGCGGCGAGATCCCCGGCCGGCCAGTACCGCACGTCCGCGAGATCCACGTCGAACGTGTGCGGCTTCCCGTCCGCGCCCAGCTCCAGCCAGTCGCGCAGATCCTCCCGCCAGTGCGCGTCCCGGAACTTGATCCCGGTCTCGTCCAGCAGGGTCAGCCGCGAGGCGCGGCTCACCACCAGGTCCACGGCCTCGCCGGCGGCCAGCAGGCCACGCACCACGGCGGCGGCATACGGCGTCCCGGAGGCGCCCGACACCCCGACCACCCAGGGCCTGCGGACGGGCGCGGCTGTCTCTTCGTACGGCTCCACGACCCGAGCCTACGGCCTGTCCGGCCGGGAGCCGTCGCGTGTCACCGGTGGCAAGGCGACGGCCCGGCCCTTCCGGGTGCGGAAGGGCCGGGCCGAGGGGACGGCGGCGCCGTCGGCGCCGCGGGCGCGGGTTACCAGCCGAGGCCCGCGTTGACGAGGTCGAGCAGCGCGAAGACGAACAGGCAGATGCCGATCACGCCGTTGACCGTGAAGAACGCCCGGTTCAGCCGCGACAGGTCGTGCGGCTTGACGATCGTGTGCTCGTACAGGAACGCCGCCGCGACGACCACCAGGCCGACCCAGAAGAAGGCGCCGGCCCGCGTGGCGAGCGCGTACCAGACGAACAGCGCCATGGTGACGGCGTGGCAGGCCCGCGCGCCGTACAGCGCGCCCGGGATGCCGAAGCGCGCCGGGACGGACTTCACACCGTGCGCCCGGTCCGCCCGTACGTCCTGGCAGGCGAAGATCAGGTCGAAGCCGCCGATCCAGACGCCGACGGCCAGACCGAGGATGACCGCGTCCCAGGACCACGTCCCGCTGATCGCGATCCAGGCGCCGACCGGGCCCATCGCCTGGGCCAGGCCCAGGATCGCGTGCGGGAAGTCCGTGAACCGCTTGCCGTACGGATAGACCACCATCGGGATCACGGCGACGGGTGCCAGCGCCAGGCACAGCGGGTTGAGCAGCGCGGCCGCGCCCAGGAAGAAGAGCAGCGCGATCAGCGCCCCGGTCCAGGCGGAGCGCACGGAGACCGCGCCGGTCACCAGCTCCCGCCCGGCGGTACGGGGGTTACGGGCGTCGATCTCGCGGTCGATGATGCGGTTGGCGGCCATCGCGAACGTGCGCAGGCCGACCATCGCGACCGTGACCAGCAGCAGCCGCAGCCAGTGGACCTCGCCGTACTCCCGGAACATCGCGGTGAGCGCGGCGATGTAGGCGAAGGGCAGCGCGAAGACCGAGTGCTCGATCATCACCAGACGCAGGAACGCCTTGACCTTGCCGGTGGACGGCGCGGGTCCGGGGGTGAGGACCCCCTCGGCAGACGTCACAACCCGTACTCCTTCCAGCGCTTGGTCACCCGAGCGGCGACCTCCGGATCCGACTCGACCATGTGCGGCCAGCCCCCGTCCCGCGTATAGCCCTCCTCGGGCCACTTCGCGGTGGCGTCGATGCCCGCCTTTCCGCCCCAGAACTGCTGGTACGAGGCGTGGTCGAGGTGGTCGACCGGGCCCTCGACGACCGTGAGGTCGCGCGCGTAGTCGGTGTTGCCCAGCGCCCGCCAGGACACTTCGTGCAGGTCGTGGACGTCGCAGTCGGCGTCGACCACGACGATCAGCTTGGTCAGCGACATCATGTGCGCGCCCCAGATGGCGTGCATCACCTTCTGGGCGTGCTTGGGGTACTTCTTGTCGATCGAGACGATCGCGCAGTTGTGGAAGCCGCCGGACTCCGGCAGGTGGTAGTCCACGATGTCCGGCACGATGATCTTCAGCAGGGGCAGGAAGAACCGCTCCGTCGCCCGGCCCAGCGGACCGTCCTCGGTCGGCGGGCGGCCGACCACGATCGACTGGAGCAGCGGGCGGCGGCGCATCGTCACACAGTCGATGGTCAGCGCCGGGAAGGGCTCCTGCGGGGTGTAGAAGCCGGTGTGGTCGCCGAACGGGCCCTCGGGGAGCATCTCGCCCGGCTCCAGCCAGCCCTCGATGACGACCTCGGCGTTGGCCGGGACCTGGAGCGGCACGGTCTTGCAGTCGACCATCTCGATCCGCTTGCCCGCGATGAAGCCGGCGAAGAGGTACTCGTCGATGTCCCCGGGGAGCGGCGCGGTCGAGGCGTAGGTCACGGCGGGCGGGCAGCCGAAGGCGATGGCGACGGGCAGCCGTTCACCGCGTTTGGCCGCCACCTGGTAGTGGTTGCGGCTGTCCTTGTGGATCTGCCAGTGCATCCCGATCGTGCGCTTGTCGTGGCGCTGGAGGCGGTAGAGGCCGAGGTTGCGGACGCCCGTCTCGGGGTGCTTGGTGTGGGTGAGGCCCAGGTTGAAGAAGGAGCCGCCGTCCTCGGGCCAGGTGAAGAGCGCGGGCAGCTGGTCCAGGTCGACGTCGTCGCCGGTCAGCACCACCTCCTGGACCGGTGCCTCCTTGACCTTCCGCGGCGGCACGTGGGCCATCGCGCCCAGCTTGCCGAAGGCCTCGCGGACGCCGACGAAGCCGTGCGGCAGCTCCGGCTTGAGCAGCCCGCCGATCTTCTCGCTGATCTCGTCGTAGGACTTCAGGCCCAGCGCCTTGAGCAGCCGGCGGTCGGTGCCGAACACGTTCATGGCGAGCGGCATGGCCGCGCCCTTGACGTTCTCGAAGAGCAGGGCGGGCCCGCCGGCCTTGTTCACCCTGTCGACGATCTCCCCGATTTCCAGGTGCGGATCGACTTCGGCCTTGATGCGCTTGAGGTCGCCGTCCCGCTCCAGTGCCCGGAGGAACGAGCGAAGATCGTCATAAGCCATGCCTTCCAGTATCAAGCACGGACTACGCTGGACCCGTCACGGGGGCCGCCTTCGGCCCGTAGCGCCGCACCCGGGGGAGCCCGCCACATGCTCAGGTATCTGCCGACCTTGCTGGTCCTGGGGCTGTGGATCTTCGCGTTCATCGACTGTCTGAACACCCCCGAGGACGAGGTGCGCGGACTGCCCAAGATCGGCTGGGTGATCGTGATCCTGCTGTTCGGCGGGGTGCTGGTCGGGCCGGTGGCCTGGATGATCGCGGGACGGCGGCGGCGCGCGGAGCGGCCGCGTTCGCACGACGAGGGCGGACAGCGCTGGATCGCCCCGGACGACAACCCGGAGTTCCTCCGCTCCCTCCGCCCGGACAAGAACGGCGACGGCCCGCAGTCCTAGGGGCCGGGTCCGGACCCGGACCGCCGGACGGACCAGTCGCGCATCCCTCATCAGGGTGAGATTCCTCGGTCCATACGATGAGCGTTCCCGTCAACTCTCGCCTCTTCACGGCCATTTGACGCCCTGTTCACACGCCTCCTCCTGCCCCCGACACGCCCGTGCCGGGAGAGTCGCAAGGGTCACACTGTGGCCTCACGCGACTCCAGGGAGAGGGGCACGCCATGCCCGACATGACCCGACGCAGACTCCTCGGCTCCGCGGCGGGAGCGGTGGGCGGCGCGGCGGCGCTGTCGTTGCTGCCGCCGAGCGTGCAGCGGGCGATCGCCGCCGGGCCCGCCACGCGCGGCTCGCTGAGCGACATCAAGCACGTGGTCCTGCTGATGCAGGAGAACCGCTCGTTCGACCACTACTTCGGCACCCTCAAGGGCGTGCGCGGCTTCGCCGACCCCGACGCCCTCAAGCTCCCCAACGGCCGTTCCGTCTTCTACCAGCCGGACGCGCAGAACCCCGCCGGGTACCTGCTGCCCTTCCGGCTGGACACCAAGAAGTCCAGCGCCCAGGCCATCCCCTCCACCAGCCACGCCTGGGACGTGCAGCACGCGGCGTGGAACGGCGGGCAGATGGACCGCTGGCTGCCCGCGCACCGCAAGGCCGACGGGGTCAACGGCCCGTACGTGATGGGCTACCACACCCGCGAGGACATCCCGTTCCAGTTCGCGCTCGCCGAGAACTTCACCCTCTGCGACAACTACTTCTGCTCGGTCTTCGGCCCCACCTGGCCCAACCGGCTCTACTGGATGACGGGCACCATCGACCCCGCGGGCACCCACGGCGGCCCGGTGATCAGCAATGACGCCCCCACGCCGTACCGCTGGACCACCTACGCCGAGCGGCTCCAGGCGGCCGGGGTCAGCTGGCGCGTCTACCAGCAGGAGGACAACTACGGGTGCAACCTGCTGGAGGAGTTCCAGCAGTTCAAGGACGCCAAGCCCGGCAACCCGCTGTACGACAACGGGATGGTCCGGCTGTCCGAGGGCGCCTTCGAGGACGACGCCCGCAACGACCGGCTGCCCGCCGTCTCCTGGCTGATCGCCCCGTCCACCCAGACCGAGCACCCGGACTACCTCCCGGCCGCGGGCGCGGACTACGTCGCCAAGAAGATCGCGGCGATCGCCGACAACCCCGAGGTGTGGCGGAAGACCGTCTTCATCCTGAACTACGACGAGAACGACGGCCTCTTCGACCACGTGCCCCCGCCGGTGCCGCCCGCGGGCACGCCGGACGAGTTCGTCCAGGGCCTGCCGATCGGCGGCGGCTTCCGCGTGCCCTGCCTGATCGTCTCGCCGTGGACGGTGGGCGGCTGGGCCGCCGGCGAGGCCTTCGACCACACCTCGGTGCTGCGGTTCCTGGAGTGCTGGACGGGCGTCAGGGAGCCCAACATCAGCGCCTGGCGCCGCCGCGCCTTCGGCGACCTCACCTCCGCCTTCGGCTTCGGCCAGGCCGTGCCCGAGCCGCCCCCGCTCCCCGACGACACGGAGGAGCGGCTCGAAAAGGCCAAGCAGGACGTGGCCAGACTGCCCAAACCCACCCTCCCCGGCGGCCGCCAGACACCCCCGCGCCAGGAGCCGGGCACCCGCTCCCGCCGTCCCCTGCGCTGACCCTCCCCGGAACGCCGGAGGGCCCGTGCCCACCCCCGGGAAGGGGGCGGGCACGGGCCCTTCGTACACGACTTCCGTACGCGGCTTCCGTACGCGGCTCAGACCCCGGCGTACGAGTGCTTGCCGGTGACGAAGATGTTCACGCCGTAGTAGTTGAAGAGGTAGCAGGCGAACGCGATCAACGCGATGTAGGCGGCCTTGCGGCCCTTCCAGCCGACGGTGGCGCGGGCGTGCAGATAGCAGGCGTAGGCGACCCAGGTGATGAGGGTCCAGACCTCCTTGGGGTCCCAGCCCCAGTAGCGGCCCCAGGCGGCCTCGGCCCAGATCGCACCCGCGATGATCGTGAACGTCCACAGCGGGAAGACCGTCGCGTTGATGCGGTAGGCGAACTTGTCGAGCGTGGCGGCCGAGGGCAGCCGCATCACGAACGTGTCCGTGCCCTTGGCGAGCTGGGCCTTGAAGCGCACGATGCGGTGGCCCGGGGGCAGCTCCGACAGCAGCCGGTCCAGCCCGGCGCGGCCGGTGTAGCCGTCCTCCAGACGCTCCTCGTAGCCGTCGCGGAAGAGGAAGAAGAGCGTGGAGCACGCGCCGACCCACAGGGCGGCACCGGAGAGGATCGCGCAGGAGACGTGGATCCACAGCCAGTACGAGTGCAGCGCCGGCACCAGTTGGTCGCTCTTGGTGTAGAGCACCGTCAGCGCGAGCCCGAGGTCGAGCAGGATCGTGGTGGTCAGCGGCAGGCCGATCCAGCGCACGTTCTTCTTGGCGGCCAGCATGACGAGGTAGACCCCGACGACGGTCGCGCCGAAGGTCGTGGAGAACTCGTACATGTTGCCCCACGGCGCCCGCTCCACGGACAGCGCGCGGGTGATCACCGAGCCCGCGTGGAGGAGGAACGCGAGCACGGTCAGGGAGACGGCGATCCGGCCGTACATGTCCCCCTTCTCGCTGGTGCCCGCGGCACCCGGACCGTCGGGCACGTCACGGGCGCCCGTGGCGCTGCGGGCCACGACCTTGGGGCGCTCCAGCACCGCCGTGCCGCCGCCCTGCCGGGCGGCCTGCGCGGCGGCGGCCGGGGCGGCCTGCTCGGTCAGCGCGGCGGCGGTGCGGCCGACCGCGCTGCGGCTGCCGAACACCCACTCCGCGATGTGCGCGAGGAAGGCCAGGGTGTAGACGGCCATGGCGGAGTAGATCAGCACATTGCTGATGTTCGCCATGTTCTCGTTGGCTGCGGCAGCGATCGGGATCACGCACGCGCTCCTTCGGAAGGATCTGCGGAAACTTCGGAGTCGGCCGGGGCGTCCGGATCGTCCGGGGCCACGGGCGGGGCGTCGGGCCGGAGCGCGACGGCCAGGTCGGCGAGCTCCTCGGGCAGCTTCGCGGACTCGCTGCGCCCGAGGCCCGCCATCTCGACGACGGTCCGGCCGTCGGCGTCACGGACGGCCCGCACCCAGACCCGGCGGCGCTGGATGAACAGCGAACCGGCCACGCCGACGAGCATGGCGACCGCGCCCACGAGCGCCATGCTGTTGCCCGGCTGCTGGGAGACCTGGAAGGTCGCCCAGGGCTTGATGCCCTCGAACTTGAGGGTGCCCGCGCCGTCCGGCAGCGTCATGGTGTCGCCGACCTTGAGGTTCTGCGCGAACGGGTTGCCGTCCTTGTCCTTGAACTGCTTCATCTTGGACACGTCGAGCTGGTAGACGCTCTGCGGCAGACCGGAGTCGATGCCCAGGCTGCCCAGGCTGCCCTGGTAGGCGGTGAGGACCAGCCGCGGGTTGTCCAGCGCGGGGAACTGCGAGGCCATGGGCATCTCCGGCACCTGCGTCGGCACGAAGAGGCCCTTGAAGCCGAGCTGGGTCTTGTTGCCGTCCTTGTCCCGGCTGTCCGGCACCTTGATGACCGTGGACTCGGTGACGTTGGAGTCCAGCGGCAGCGAGGCGACCGCGCCGCGGAAGGCGACCTCGCCCTTGGCGTCCCGGACGGTGACGACCGGCGCGTAGCCGTGCCCGATCAGGTAGACCTTCGAGTCCGCCGTCTCCAGCGGCTCGTTCACCTTGATCGTCGTCTGCTTGTGCTCACCGTCCGCGCCGTCCCAGTAGGTGACCCGCGCCTCGTACGTCCGCGGGGTGCCGCGCTGCGGCCCGGTGCGCTCGTACGTGCCCTCGAAGCTGTCCATCCTGAAGCCGAAGGGCTTGAGGTCCTCGGACGTGAACAGGGAGCCGGACTTGAAGTCGTCGTACTGCGTGAGGGTGTTGGCGAACTTGTCGCCCTCGACCATCAGCTTCTGGCCCTCGGACTTCCACATCTGCCCGGACGCGAAGGCCAGCAGCATCACGATCAGCGCGATATGGAAGACGAGGTTGCCGGCCTCGCGCAGATAGCCCTTCTCGGCGGCCACCGCGTCACCGGCGGCGTCCGTGCGGAACCGCCGCTTCCTGAGCAGCTTCCCCGCCGCCGCGAGCACCTGCTCGGGCTCCGCGTCCGTGTGCCACGTGGTGTAGACGGGCAGCCGGGTCAGCCGCTTCGGCGCGCCCGGCGGACGGCCGCGGAGCTGGCCGACGAACTGCCAGGTGCGCGGGACGATGCAGCCGACCAGGGAGGTGAACAGCAGGATGTAGATCGCGGAGAACCACACCGAGGTGTAGACGTGGAAGAGCCCGAGCTTGTCGTAGACCGACGCGACGGTCTCGTGCGTCTTCTTCCAGTTCTCCGCCTTCATGGCGTCGACGCTCGTCTGCGGGACGAGCGAGCCGGGGACCGTGGCGAGCGAGAGCAGGAACAGCAGGATCAACGCGACCCGCATGGAGGTCAGCTGCCGCCAGACCCAGCGCACCCAGCCGACGGCCTCACGCCCGGACCAGGCCAGCCACCCCAGCGCGCCCGGCCTGCGGACACCGCCGAACGAGCCGGGCATCGCCACGCCGCCGTCCTCGGCGGGTGCCGTGGACAGCTGGGACCCGGCGGCACCGATGTCCTTGTCCTCGGTGGCAGGGGTGGGCTCAGTCTTGGACATTGATCAGACCTCGGGGACGAAGGAGTCGGACCACTGTCGCATGACGCCGATCAGTTGGTCCCAGGCGCCGGTGAGCAGCAGCACGCCGACCGTGATGAGCATGGCGCCGCCGATCCTCATGACCCACGCATAGTGCCGCTTGACCCAGCCGAACGCGCCGAGAGCGCGCCGGAAGGCGAGGGCGGCGAGGATGAACGGCAGGCCGAGGCCGAGGCAGTACGCGAACATCAGCAGCGCGCCGCGCCCGGCGCTGCCCTGGTTGAAGGCCAGCAGCTGGACGGAGGCGAGCGTCGGGCCGATGCAGGGCGTCCAGCCGACGCCGAACATCGCGCCCAGCAGCGGCGCCCCGGCCAGCCCCATCGTCGGCTTCCGGTGGAAGCGGAACTCCCGCTGGCCCCAGCGGGAGAGGAAGCCCATGAAGGCGAGGCCCATCACGATGGTGAGGACCCCGAGGACCTTGGAGATCGTGCCCTGGTAGCGCTGGAGGTCCTGGCCGAAGTTGCCGAACAGCGCGCCGCCGGAGACGAAGACCGCGCTGAAGCCGAGCACGAAGAGCAGCGAGCCCGCGAGCATCCGGCCGCGTCTGGCCTCCGCCATGTCCGAGCCGCTGACACCGGTGACGTAGGAGAGGTAGCCGGGCACGAGCGGCAGCACGCAGGGGGAGAAGAAGGAGACCAGCCCGCCGAGGACGGCGACGGGCAGGGCCATCAGCAGCGCACCGGTGAGGACGGTCTGGTTCATGTCCCCGACGGCGGCGGCGAGGGTGACGGCGGTCACCGGATCACTTCTCCGCGACGAGCGGGTCGAGGGTCTTGCGCAGCTCGTCCTCGGTCAGCGCCTTCATCGCCCGTGCCGCGATCCTGCCGTCGCGGTCGATGAAGACGGTCGAGGGGATCGACTGGGGGCTGAGGCTCCCCTTGGGGAAGCGGAGCAGCAGCTGGCCGCCGGAGTCGTAGAGGCTCGGGTACGGGACCTCGAACTCCTTCTCGAACCGGAGCGCGGGGGCGGGGTCGGTGTCGCGGGTGTTGATGCCCACGAACTGGACGCCCTTGTCCTTGTAGTCATTGGCGACCGTGACCAGGTTCTTCGCCTCGCCTCGGCACGGGGAGCACCAGGAGCCCCAGACGTTGAGGACCACGACCTTGCCCTTGTAGTCCTTGGCGACGTCGAGTTCCTTGCCCTCCAGGGTCTTGCCCGAGAGGTCCGGCGCGTTCTGCCGGGCGCCCTTGTCGTTGACCACACTGACACCACCGGTGCCCTGTACGAACTGGGTCTGCCCCCCGCTCTTCGGGCTGTCGCCCGAGCCACAGGCGGTCAGGGTCAGGGCCGCGAGGGCGGTGCAGGCGGCCAGCAGGGTGGTACGACGGCGGGATTCAGGGCGTCGAAGGGCGCGGCAGGCACTCATGTGAAAAGTTTCGCATGGTCCGTTTAGGGATCTTCCGCACCCCCCTCCGCGCGGCGCGGGGCCGGTTCAGTCGGCCTTGGCGGTCCACTTCTCGCCGACGTCGAAGCGGCGCAGCCCCTTGAGGACCGCCGGGTCCTGGGCGTCCAGCCAGTCGACGAACTGACGGAACGAGACCAGCCTGACGTCCTTGTGCTTCTCGTCGGCGATGTATTTGAGCGCCTCCTCGACGGCGTCCATGTAAATGCCGCCGTTCCACTCCTCGAAGTGGTTGCCGACATAGAAGGGCGCGCGATTCGTTTCGTACGCGCGGTCGAATCCGGCGATGTACGACTCGGTGGCCTGGCGGCGCCAGTGCGGATAGTGCTCCGACGGCCCCCTGGTGGTGCTGCGCGACTGATTGGCGAGGATGTTGTAGTCCATCGAAAGGACTTCGAACGAATGGCCGGGAAAAGGCATCTGCTGCAACGGGAGATCCCAGACGCCGTGCTTCTTCTCGGGCCACACCTGGGTGCCGCCCGGTGAACTCGCGTCGTATCGCCACCCGAGTTTCGCTGCGGTCGGCAGCAGATTGTCCTGCCCCAGCAGACACGGGGTGCGGCTGCCGATGAGTTCCTTGTGGTAGTCGAAGGGCAGCGGCTCCAGATCCGTGAATCCGGTGTTCGTCCGCCACTCGGTCACGAAGGAGACCGCCTGCTCGATCTCCGACTCCCAGTCCTCGGGCGTCCACTTGGCGACCGAGCCGGAGCCGGAGCAGAAGTGCCCGTTGAAGTGGGTGCCGACCTCGTGGCCCTCCAGCCACGCCTCCCGCACGTTCTCCAGCGTGGCCCTGATGTGCTCGTCGGTGAGGTAGCCGATGTCGGACGCGCCGACCGGGTTGTTCGGCGGCTTGTAGAGGTCCTTCTTCGACTCGGGGACCAGGTAGATCCCGGACAGGAAGAACGTCATCTTCGCGCCGTGGTCCCTGGCCAGCTTGCGGAAGCGCGGGAAGAGTCCGTTGCCGACCTCGCCCGCGCCGTCCCAGGAGAAGATCACGAACTGCGGCGGCCGCTGGCCCGGCGCCAGCCGCTCGGGCTTGGGCGGCTGATGGGGCTGCGGCCCGGCGTCGGCCGTGGAACCGTCGCCGATCGGGGTCGCCTTCGCCCGCTCGCTCGCCTTGGCGGAAGGGTCGTGCCTTTCGGTCCCCGCGGGTCCGGAACAGCCGCCGACGCCACTCAGCGCGGCGGCCGCTCCCGCGCCCACTCCCATTCCGAGGAGACCCCGGCGGCTGATATCACGCATGTCGTCTCCAGTCCGTACTCGCCACGCCTCCATGCGTCTTGTCGTCCATATAAAACGACATCGTGGAAGAGGGCGCGTCGAGTACGGCGGTTGCGCGATTTCGCCGGTCTTTGCAGCGCTTTACCGGGATTTACCCCGGGGATCGCAGAGTTCTGCGGATGGCCTTACTCTCAGGCACCGAATGCCTTGGCCCCGCCCTTTACCGGCTTCGCGCCCGCGAGCAGATGCTTCGGCACCAGATCCCGGGCCGGCTCGCTGTAGCCGACGGACACGATTTTGTCCCCCCTGAAGGTGAACGACGTCAGGCTCGCGAGAGTGCACTGACGTTTACGCGGGTCGTGCCAGAGCCGCCGCCGCTCCGCGAAACTGCGCACCACCCAGATCGGCAGCTGATGGCTGACACAGACGGCCTCGTGGCCGCGCGCCGCGTCCCGCGCCGCACCGAGCGCACCCATCATCCGCACGACCTGCTCGACGTACGGCTCACCCCACGACGGGCGGAAAGGATTCGTCAGGTACTTCCAGTTGGCCGGCTTCTTCAGCGCACCGTCACCGACGCCGAAGGTCTTGCCCTCGAAGACGTTCTCCGCCTCGATCAGCCGCTCGTCCGTCGCCAGGTCCAGACCGTGCGCCTTGGCGATCGGCTGCGCCGTCTCCTGCGCCCGCTCCAGCGGGGAGGCGACCACATGGGTGATGTCCCGCCCCGCCAGGTGCTCGGCGACCCGGTCGGCCATCCGCAGCCCCAGCTCCGACAGGTGGTAGCCCGGCCTGCGCCCGTAGAGCACGCCCTCCGGGTTGTGCACCTCGCCGTGCCGCATCAGGTGGACGACAGTGATCTCACTGCCCTTGGCCGCACCCGGCCTGTTCGTCGTCTCGCTGGTCATACCGTCCATCATCCCGTCGCCTCGGCGGCCGCCCGCGCCGCGGCCGGCAGCGCCGCCGCGACCCGCTCGATCGCCGCACCGTCATGAGCCGTCGACACGAACCACGACTCGAACGCCGACGGCGGCAGATAGACGCCCTGCGCCAGCATCGAGTGGAAGAACGCGTTGAAACGGAAGGCCTCCTGCGCCTTCGCCTCCGCGTAGTCCGTGACCTCGCGGTCGGTGAAGAACACGGAGAACATGTTCGACGCCTTCTGCAGGCGGTGCGCCACGCCTTCCTTGGTCAGCGCCTCCGTCACCAGACCGCCGATCTCCGCGGCGACCGCGTCCACCTTCGCGTACGCCGCGTCGTCGAGCAGCCGCAGCTGCGCGAGGCCCGCCGCCGTCGCGACCGGGTTACCGGAGAGCGTGCCCGCCTGGTAGACCGGGCCCGCCGGGGCCAGGTGCCCCATCACATCGGCACGGCCGCCGAACGCCGCCGCCGGGAAGCCGCCGCCCATGACCTTGCCGAAGGTCAGCAGGTCCGGACGCACACCGTCCACACCGAACCAGCCCGCCCTGCTCGTACGGAAGCCGGTCATCACCTCGTCCGAGATGAACAGCGCGCCGTTCTCCTCGCAGGCCGCCTTGAGCCCCGCGTTGAAGCCCGGCTTCGGCGGCACCACGCCCATGTTGCCCGGCGACGCCTCCGTGATCACACAGGCGATCTCGCCCGGGTGCGCGCGGAAGGCGGCCCGCACGGCCTCCAGGTCGTTGTACGGCAGCACGATCGTGTCGCCGGCCTGCGCGCCCGTCACACCGGGCGTGTCCGGCAGCCCGAACGTCGCCACACCCGAACCGGCCGCGGCCAGCAGCGCGTCCACATGGCCGTGGTAGCAGCCCGCGAACTTGATCACCTTGGCGCGGCCGGTGAAACCGCGCGCGAGCCGGATCGCCGACATCGTCGCCTCGGTGCCGGACGACACCAGGCGCACCTGCTCCACGGGCTCGACCCGGGCGACGATCTCCTCGGCGAGCGCCACCTCGCCCTCGCCCGGCGTACCGAAGGACGTACCACGCGCGACCGCGTCCTGGACGGCCGCGATCACCTCGGGGTGCGCGTGCCCGAGGATCATCGGCCCCCACGAGCACACGAGGTCCACGTACTCCCGGCCGTCGGCGTCCGTGAGGTACGGACCGGCACCGGACACCATGAACCGGGGCGTGCCGCCCACGGCGCGGAATGCGCGCACGGGAGAGTTCACACCGCCGGGCGTCACGACCGCCGCGCGGTCGAAGAGCTTCTGCGACACTGGGGCTTCATATGGGTAGGGCATGCTGCCCATGGTCTCAGAGCCACGTGTCGAGTGGTCTTCGGGCGTTTCACACGCCGTTCACGGGGGAGGTCTCTGAGACGATGATCGGGTTGCGCGGCGGGGGCTGTGCTGCGTAAAAAAGCGGTCGGGTGGAGATATGCATCGCGGTGGCGGACTGGGCGAGGGCACCGATGACCTGGGCCCCGAGCGAGCCCAGAGGTCACGCAGGGGGCGCCACAGGGGCCGTCGCGAAGAGGACGGCACGGGTAACAGGAGTGGTGGCCGGGTGGGGGTGACGTACAAGTACTTCGGCGCGCCCAACAGCGCGCAGGCGGCCAACGTCCCCATCTCCATGCGCCCGGAGGAGCTCGGCGGCGACGAGCTGGGCATGGGCGGCATGTTCACCAAGATCAAGCCGGAGACGGTGGCCGCCATGGTCCTCACCGGCATCGAGGGCATACCCCTGCACAAGGTCCCCCCGCTCGAACTGGTCGTCCTCCACCCCGACTACGCCGTGGTCAAGCTCCCCATGACCGTGGTCGACCCGCTGCGCTCGATCGGCGAGGAGTCGGTCGGCGCCGCCGCGTTCATCTGGTCCACGGTCCCCGACCGCGGCGGCCCGCGCGACGCGTTCACGGTCTACCGCCTGCTGCGCGAATGGCAGGACTTCTCCCACCGCCTGCACGAGAACGGCCACCAGCCGTACTGCCTGGTCTGGCCGTAACCACCGTAATCTGCGGCAATGCTCACGTTCCGGTCCATCGCCCTGTTCATCGTCGCCGCGCTCCTGGAGATCGGCGGCGCCTGGCTCGTCTGGCAGGGCGTCCGCGAGCACAGGGGCTGGGCATGGATCGGCGCCGGGATCGTCGCCCTCGGCGCGTACGGCTTCGTCGCCACGCTCCAGCCGGACGCCGAGTTCGGCCGCATCCTCGCCGCGTACGGCGGGGTCTTCGTGGCCGGCTCACTGGCCTGGGGCATGGTCGCGGACGGCTACCGCCCCGACCGCTACGACGTGACCGGCGCGCTCATCTGCCTCGCCGGGGTCGCGGTGATCATGTACGCGCCGCGCGGCCGCTGACCGCCGCGCATATCCTGCGAACCGATCACCGCAGCACACCACTTCAGGAGGCCCCGCCATGAGCACCCGCACCGCCGTCATCACCGGCGCGAGCAGCGGCATCGGCGCCGCCACGGCCCGGCAGCTGGCCGCCGCGGGCCACCGCGTCGTGCTCACCGCCCGCCGCAAGGACCGGATCGAGGCCCTCGCCGCGGAGCTCACGGCCGCCGGGCACGAGGCCGTCGTCTACGAACTGGACGTCACCGACCACGCCGCCGTCATGACCTTCGCCGTCTTCCTCGACGACTTCGGGACCGTCGACGTACTGGTGAACAACGCCGGCGGTGCCCTCGGCGCCGAGACCGTCGAGACCGCCTCCGCCGCCGACTGGCGCGCGATGTACGAGGTCAACGTCCTCGGCACGCTCAACGTCACCCAGGCGCTGCTCCCCCGCCTGCGCACCGCCCCCGACGGCGGCACGGTCCTGATCGTCTCCTCCACCGCGGGCCACGCCACCTACGAGGGCGGCGGGGGCTATGTCGCGGCCAAGCACGGCGCGCACGTGATGGCCGAGACCCTCCGGCTGGAGCTGTGCGGCGAGCCCGTGCGCGTCATCGAGATCGCCCCGGGCATGGTGCGGACGGAGGGCTTCGCGGTCACCCGCTTCCGCGGTGACGCGGAGAAGGCCGCCGCGGTCTACGCGGGCGTCGCCGAGCCGCTGACCGCGGAGGACGTGGCGGACACCGTCACCTGGGCGGTCACCCGCCCCCCGCACGTGAACATCGACCTGCTGGTCGTCCGCCCCCGGGCGCAGGCGTCCAACTACAAGGTCCACCGGGAGGGCTGACCGGGACCGGGTCCTCGGACCCAGGTCCAACGGCCGATCGCGCGGAAGATCATCAGCGGCTAGTTTCCTGTTCGGCGAACCAACCCGTACGAAAGGCACCACCGATGCGCGTCACCGGATTCGACCACCTCGTGCTGAACGTCTCCGACGTCGAGCGGGCCCTGGCCTTCTACTGCGGCCCGCTCGGCCTGGAGCCCGTCCGCGTGGACGAGTGGCGCGCGGGCGAGGTGCCCTTCCCCTCGGTGCGGGTCTCCCCCACGACCATCATCGACCTGGTCGACCGCGCCCGCGGCGAGTCCAACGTCGACCACATCTGCCTGGTGGTCGAGCCGCTGGACTGGCAGTCGGTGATCGACGCGGGCACCTTCGGCAAGATCCGCGGCCCCGTCACCAACTTCGGCGCCCGCGGCAACGCCGAGTCGGTCTACGTCGCCGACCCGGACGGCAACACGGTCGAGCTGCGCTGGTACCCGCAGGACGCCTGAGGGAAGGGCCCCGCGGGGCCCTCAACCCTTCACGCAGACGACCTGCTTGAGCTTGGCGACCACCTCGACGAGGTCCCGCTGCTGGTCCATGACCTGCTCGATCGGCTTGTACGCGGCCGGGATCTCGTCGACCACCCCGCGGTCCTTGCGGCACTCGACACCGCGGGTCTGCTCCGCGAGGTCCTGCTCGGAGAACCGCTTCTTCGCCGCGTTGCGGCTCATCCGCCGACCGGCACCGTGCGACGCGGAGTTGAAGGACGCCTCGTTGCCCAGGCCGCGCACGATGTACGAACCGGTGCCCATCGAGCCCGGGATGATGCCGTACTCGCCGCCGCCCGCGCGGATCGCTCCCTTGCGGGTGACCAGCAGGTCGACGCCCTCGTAGGTCTCCTCGGCCACGTAGTTGTGGTGGCAGGAGATCACGGACTCGAAGGTCACCTTGGCGTTCTTGAACTCCCGGCGCAGCACGTCCTGCGACAGGGCCATCATGATCTCGCGGTTGTGCCGCGCATACTCCTGCGCCCAGAACAGGTCGTGCCGGTAGGCCGCCATCTGCGGGGTGTCGGCCAGGAAGACGGCGAGGTCGCGGTCGACCAGGTTCTGGTTGTGCGAGAGCTTCCGCGCCTGGCCTATGTGGTACTCCGCCAGTTCCTTGCCGATGTTGCGCGAGCCGGAGTGCAACATAACCCAGACCGAATTGTCCGAATCAAGGCAAAGCTCCCAAAAATGATTCCCGCCGCCAAGCGTCCCCATCTGCTTCAGCGCCCGCCCCTCGCGGAACTTGACCGCGTCCGCGACCCCCCGGAACCGCCCCCAGAAGTCGTCCCAGCCCGCCGTCGGCAGGCCGTGCAGCCGTCGCGGGTCGACCGGGTCGTCGTGCATCGAGAAGCCGACCGGGATCGCCGCCTCGATCTTCGACCGCAGGCGCGAGAGGTCGCCCGGGAGGTCGTTCGCCGTCAGGGACGTCTTCACCGCCGACATGCCGCAGCCGATGTCCACGCCGACCGCGGCCGGGCAGACCGCGCCCCGCATCGCGATCACCGAGCCCACCGTGGCGCCCTTGCCGTAGTGGACGTCGGGCATGACGGCGAGGCCCTCGATCCAGGGGAGGGTGGAGACGTTGCGGAGCTGCCGCATCGCAACGTCCTCGACCGCGGCCGGGTCGGCCCACATGCGGATCGGCACCCGGGCACCGGGCACCTCGGTGTAGGACATGGTTTTCCTCATTACCCCGTAAAAGCAACATAACGCAAAAGACGGACAAATCTCACGATTCACGACAGCGAACCGGCAGACGTGGCAGTCCGTGCGGTAGACATACTGTCCAGCCGCCGCCTTCCGGGCGGCAACCCGTTTTCGCGCGGGAAGCAGCGCGGGAACACGAGCCGCATGGCGAAGGGAGCCACGGACCGTGCAGCGAAGGGCGTACGCACCGGCCGCCGTACTGGCTGCGGCCCTGCTCGCCGCGGGCCTCAGCGCGTGCGGCGGATCCTCCGGCGGCCACGGCGGCGGAGCCGACGCCAAGCCCGGCCACGCGGGTGCCACGGCACCGGTCGGCGAGCCCGGCAAGTACCGCTCCCTCCCCGAGCCCTGCGGCTACGTGAACCGGGACACGCTGCGCCGCATGCTGCCCACCGGCGAGGACGACGGCGACCCCGAGCTGGCGAAGCTCTACAAGGGCCAGCCCACCATCACCTACGACACCGACCGCCGCGTCGGCTGCCGCTGGAAGCTGGAGACCCCGGAGGGCACCCGGCACCTGTCGGTCGACTTCGAGCGCGTGGTGTCGTACCAGCCGGGCGTCAGCGACGAGGAGCGGGCGCAGGAGCTCTACGGGCGCCTGGCGACCGCCGCGAAGATCCCCAACGCCTCCGCGGGCCCGTCCGCCCCGCCCTCCCCCAGTTCGAGCCCGGGTACGCACGCGCAGGGCGGCGCGAGCCCGCAGCCCTCCGGCTCCCCGGCCCCCTCCGGCTCCCCCTCGGCCGACCCGCGCCTCGCGCCGCGCGTCCTCGACGACCTGGGCGACGACGCGTTCATCGACGACAAGCTGGTCAGCACCGGCTCCGGTGTGCACCGGGACATCGCGGTCGTCTTCCGGTCCGCGAACATCCTGGTCAACATCGCCTACGACCAGTGGACGACCGACCGGCAGCACATTCCCGGCAGCGAAGACCTCCAGGGCAAGGCGCACGGCCTGGCCCGTGAACTGGACGCGGGGCACTTCGGCAATTAGCCCCGGCACACCCGCCCCGCCTGGGCGACGGGCGCCGACCGGCCGCGTACCGTGCCGACCAGGCGCGGGACCGCAAGTCCCCGACCCCGACCGCCCCCGACCCGCCCCCGACACTGAACGAGTGAAGGACCCATGCACCGAACAGCCCCGCGACTCGCCCGAATCCTCGCCTGCGCCGCAGTACCGGTGATGCTCGTCGCCACCGGCTGCTCGAGCGACGGCGGCGGCTCCAAGAAGGCGTCCCCGTCGCCGTCCCACTCGGCGGCGACGCCCGGCCCCTCGGCAAGTGCGAAGGCGGCGACGTTCACCAAGCTGCCCGAGGTGTGCAAGTCGATCGACGGGAAGACGATCGACAAGATCGTGCCCAAGGCGACGAAGAAGGAGGGCGAGACCCTCCCCGCCACCTCGCCGATGGACTCCGCGAGCTGCTTCTGGGCCGGCCTGGACAAGGACGACCCCAAGAACCTGCAGTACCGCAGCCTGACGATCTCGCTCAAGCGCTTCTCCTCGGACCCGACGCTCGGCTCGGGCGAGAAGCTCGCCGCGGCCTACGTCGGCCAGCGGGTGACCAAGGCGCTCACGGAGGACGGGGCGAAGGAGGGCGCCAAGCCGGAGAAGGTCGCCGACATCGGCGACGAGGCGCAGACCGTCGCGACCGACTACCGCAAGGCGGCCACGGAAGGCGGCGGCGAGGACGACTACCGCAACGCGTTCGTCATCACCCGGACCGCCAACGTCGTGATCACCGTGAAGTACACCGGTGCGGGCTTCGAGGGCGCCAAGAACCCCGACGCGGGCGACCTGATGAAGAACGCGCAGGACGCGGCCAAGGAGGCCGTGGCCTCGGTCGCGGCCGCCAACAAGAAGTAGCCCCGACAGCACACCAGACAACGCACACCCGACAACACAGAGGACGCCGGGCGGGCCCGATTCGATTCGGGCCCGCCCGGCGTCCTCGTACGACCGGTGGTGGAGCGCCTACGCGGCCAGCAGCTTGCGCACCCGGTCCGCGCCCACGGCCAGCAGCAGCGTGGGCAGGCGCGGGCCGGTGTCACGGCCGACCAGCAGGTGGTAGAGCAGCGCGAAGAAGGTGCGCTGGGCGACCTTGAGCTCCGGCGTCGGCTTGGCGTCCGGCGTCAGGCCCGCCTGGATCTTCGGCACGCCGTAGACGAGCGTGGTCAGCCCGTCCAGCGACCAGTGGTCGTCCAGGCCCTCCAGGAGCAGCCGCAGCGACTCGCGGGCCGCCTCGTCCAGGGCGGCCAGGGCCTCGGTGTCGGGCTCCGCGCGGACGATGGTGCGGGACTCCGCCGGGACCTGGGTGTTGATCCAGTGCTCGGCGCGGTCGAGCCGCGGGCGGGTCTCGTCCAGCGAGGTGACCGGGTTCTCCGGGTCGAGGTCGCTGAGGATGCGCAGGGTCTGCTCGTCGTGGCCGGCGGTGATGTCGACGACGGAGGCGAGCGTGCGGTACGGCAGCGGGCGCGGGGTGCGCGGCAGCTCACCGGCGGCCGTGCGCGCGGCGCGGGAGTACGCGGCGGCGTCGGCGGGCAGCACGCTGCCGTCCGCGACCTTGGCCTCCAGCTTGTCCCACTCGTCGTAGAGCCGCTGGATCTCCTGGTCGAAGGCGATCTTGAAGGACTGGTTGGGCTTGCGGCGCGCGTAGAGCCAGCGCAGCAGCGGCGCCTCCATGATCTTCAGCGCGTCGCCCGGGGTGGGCACGCCGCCCTTGGAGGAGGACATCTTGGCCATGCCGCTGATGCCGACGAAGGCGTACATCGGGCCGATCGGCTGCTCGCCCGCGAAGACCTTGCGGACGATCTGGCCGCCGACGACGAAGGAGGAGCCGGGCGAGGAGTGGTCGACGCCGGAGGGCTCGAAGATCACGCCCTCGTAGGCCCAGCGCATCGGCCAGTCGACCTTCCAGACCAGCTTGCCGCGGTTGAACTCGCCGAGCAGGACGGTCTCGGAGTGGCCGCACGCGCAGGTGTAGGCCAGCTCGGTGGTGTCGTCGTCGTAGGCGGTGACCGTGGTCGTATCCCGCTCGCAGGCGCCGCAGTACGGCTTGTACGGGAAGTAGCCCGCGCCGGAGCCGCTGCCGTCGTCCTCGTCGGCGGCGCCGGAGCCCTCGGCGGCCTCCAGCTCGGCCTCGTCGACCGGCTTCTGCTGCTGCTTCTTGGGCTTGCCGGTCGCCTTGTCCTTCGTCCGGTACTGGTCGAGGATCGCGTCGATGTCGCCGCGGTGCTTCATCGCGTGCAGGATCTGCTCGCGGTAGACGCCCGAGGTGTACTGCTCGGTCTGGCTGATCGGGTCGTACTCGACGCCCAGTTCGGCCAGCGCCTCGACCATGGCGGCCTTGAAGTGCTCCGCCCAGTTCGGGTACGCCGAGCCGGCCGGGGCCGGGACCGAGGTCAGCGGCTTGCCGATGTGCTCGGCCCAGCTCTTGTCGATACCGGGAACGCCCGCGGGCACCTTGCGGTAGCGGTCGTAGTCGTCCCAGGAGATCAGGTGGCGGACCTCGTGACCGCGGCGGCGGATCTCGTCCGCGACCAGGTGCGGGGTCATGACCTCACGCAGGTTGCCCAGGTGGATCGGGCCGGAGGGGCTGAGGCCCGACGCGACGACGACCGGTTTGCCCGGAGCGCGGCGCTCACTCTCGGCAATGACCTCGTCGGCGAAACGGGAGACCCAGTCGGCCTCGGTGCTCTGAGCCACGTGCGGCACTTCCTTCCTTACGGTCCTGGCATGACCATTGTCCCAGACGGCGGCTGCGGGTCCGGGGTTGCTCCCGCGCGCGAAACCCGCGTGCGGAACCCGCGCGCAGGAGGGCGCGAAATAACCGGCCGGGCGGCGAGGGGGCGCGTGGGATACTCGGTCGTACCACACTGCCCTCTACCGGAACGGCACCCACCCCATGGCTTCGGTCCCTTCCCTCGCTTCCTCGCTCCACCAGCGCATCGCGGACGCCCTCTCGGCAGCACTGCCGGAGGCCGGTGCCGCCGACCCGCTGCTGCGACGAAGCGACCGGGCCGACTTCCAGGCCAACGGGATGCTGGCGCTCGCCAAGAAGCTCAAGGGCAACCCGCGCGAGCTGGCGGGCAAGGTCGTGGCCGGGCTGCCCGCAGGTGACCTGATCCAGGAGATCGAGGTCTCCGGCCCCGGCTTCCTCAACATCACGGTCACCGACCGGGCGATCACCGAGACGCTCGCGGCCCGCGCGGCCGACGCCCGCCTCGGCGTCCCGTTCGCCGAGCGGCCGGGCACGTCCGTCATCGACTACGCGCAGCCGAACGTGGCCAAGGAGATGCACGTCGGCCACCTGCGGTCCGCGGTGATCGGCGACGCGGTCGCGAAGATCCTGGAGTTCTCGGGTGAGAAGGTCGTGCGCCGCCACCACATCGGCGACTGGGGCACCCAGTTCGGCATGCTCATCCAGTACCTGATCGAGCACCCGCACGAGCTGGACCACAAGGACGCGTCCTCCGGTGAGGAGGCCATGTCGAACCTCAACCGGCTCTACAAGGCGTCCCGTGCGCTCTTCGACTCCGACGAGGCGTTCAAGGAGCGCGCGCGCCGCCGGGTCGTGGACCTCCAGGCGGGCGACGCGGAGACCCTCGCCCTGTGGCAGCGGTTCGTGGACGAGTCGAAGATCTACTTCTACTCGGTCTTCGGCAAGCTCGACATGGAGATCGAGGACGCCGACGTGGTCGGCGAGTCCGGCTACAACGACATGCTCGTCGAGACCTGCCGCATGCTGGAGGAGTCCGGCGTCGCCGTCCGCTCCAACGGCGCGCTGTGCGTGTTCTTCGACGACGTCAAGGGCCAGGACGGTAACCCCACCCCGCTGATCGTGCAGAAGTCCGACGGCGGCTTCGGCTACGCGGCCACCGACCTCTCCGCCATCCGCGACCGGGTCGGCAAGCTCGGCGCCGACTCCCTGCTCTACGTGGTGGACGCCCGCCAGGGCCTGCACTTCAAGATGGTCTTCGAGACCGCCCGCCGGGCCGGCTGGCTGCACGACGGCGTCAAGGCCGTCCAGCTGCCGTTCGGCACGGTGCTCGGCAAGGACGGCAAGCCGTTCAAGACCCGTGAGGGCGAGACGGTCCGGCTGGTCGACCTGCTGGACGAGGCGATCGCCCGCGCCACGGCCGTGGTCCGGGAGAAGAGCGAGAAGCTCGGACTCTCCGAGGAGGAGATCGCCGAGCGCGGCACCCAGGTGGGCATCGGCGCGGTGAAGTACGCCGACCTGTCCACGTCCCTGGGCCGCGACTACGTCTTCGACCTCGACCGGATGGTGTCCCTCAACGGCGACACCAGCGTGTACCTCCAGTACGCGTACGCCCGTATCCAGTCCATCGTCCGCAAGGCGGGCGAGTCGGCTTCCGGCAAGGCCCACCCGGAGCTGGCGCTGGCCCCGGCGGAGCGCGCCCTGGCCCTGCACCTGGACGAGTTCGCGGAGACGCTGGCGGAGGTGGCCGCGTCGTACGAGCCGCACAAGCTGGCCGCGTACCTGTACCAGCTGGCGTCGACGTACACGACCTTCTACGCCGAGTGCCCGGTCCTCAAGGCGGACACCCCGGAGCAGGTCGAGAACCGCCTCTTCCTGTGCGACCTGACCGCGCGCACGCTGCGCCAGGGCATGTCCCTGCTGGGTATCCGGACGCCCGAGCAGCTGTAGTTCACCGGGCCGGTGGCGGGGCCGCGCGCCCCGCCCCCAGCTCGAACCAGATCAACTTGCCGACGAGGCCCTGCGGTTGGTCCCGCAGGGCGAACCCTCCCCAGCTGTCGGCGCATCGCATCACCAGCCCCAGCCCGCGCCCGTGCTCCGCCTCGTCGTCGGGCAGCGCGACCCGGCTTAGCCCGGGGAGCTTGGGGTTGGTGTCCCACACCGTCACCCGCACCCGCTCCCCCTCCCGCCGCACCCGCACCGACGCGGGCCCGTCGGAGTGCCGGTAGGAGTTGGTGACCAGCTCCGACGTCAGCAGCTCGGCGGTGTCCGCCAGTTCGGCGAATCCGTGCTCCTGGAAGATCGTGCGCAGCGTGCGCCGGGCGATGCAGGGCGCCATCGGATCGGAGGGGACCTGGAGGGTGTACTCCCAGTCGTCCGCGAGTTCCGGCTCGTTGCTCATATGCGCCTCCGGGGGGTGAGCGATATGGGCCACAACGTAGAGCTCTGAGGTGAATGCCCGCCATGGGGCGCGGACGCCGATGGCGGCCCCCCGTGCAGGGAAGCCGCCATCGGTCCGTACAGCCGTCCTCGGTCAGAGCTGCCGTGCGACCTCGGTCGCCCAGTAGGTGAGGATCATGTTCGCGCCCGCCCGCTTGATGCCGGTGAGCGACTCCATGATGGCGCGGTCCCGGTCGATCCAGCCGTTGGCCGCGGCCGCCTCGATCATCGCGTACTCGCCGCTGATCTGGTACGCGGCCACCGGCACGTCCACCGACTCCGCGACCTTCGCCAGGATGTCGAGGTAGGGCAGGGCCGGCTTGACCATGACCATGTCGGCGCCCTCGGCGAGGTCGAGCGCCAGCTCGCGCAGGGACTCCCGGGCGTTGGCGGGGTCCTGCTGGTACGTCTTGCGGTCGCCCTGCAGCGAGGAGCCGACGGCCTCGCGGAACGGGCCGTAGAACGCGGAGGCGTACTTCACGGCGTAGGCGAGGATCGAGACGTCCTCGTGGCCGGTCTGGTCCAGGGCGTCGCGGACGACACCGACCTGACCGTCCATCATGCCGCTCGGGCCCACCACATGGACGCCCGCGTCGGCCTGGACCTGCGCCATCTCGGCGTAGCGCTCCAGCGTCGCGTCGTTGTCCACCCGGCCCTCGGCGTCGAGGACGCCGCAGTGGCCGTGGTCGGTGTACTCGTCCAGGCACAGGTCGGACATGATGACGAGCTCGTCGCCGACCTCGGCCTTCACATCCCGGATGGCGACCTGGAGGATGCCGTCGGGGTCGGTCCCGGCGGTGCCCGCCGCGTCCTTCTTCGCGTCCTCGGGCACGCCGAAGAGCATGATCCCGGCGACGCCCGCCTCCAGGGCCTCGACGGCCGCCCGCTTCAGGGTGTCGCGGGTGTGCTGGACGACGCCCGGCATGGCGGAGATCGGCACCGGCTCGCTGACGCCCTCCCGCACGAAGGCGGGGAGGATCAGGTCGGCCGGGTGCAGCCGGTGCTCCGCGACCATCCGGCGCAGGGCCGGGGTGGTGCGGAGCCGCCGCGGGCGGGAACCGGGGAACGTGCCGTACGTGGTGCTCAACTGCGTGCCCTCCTACGCGATCCGGGCCGTCGCTCGCTCGGTCGGGTGACCGGGTCACCGGCCTCCAGGGCGGCATCGCGCCGCGCCGCGCCGAACTCCGCGAGCGCCTCGGCGAGCCTGTGCACCGAGGGCTCGGGCGACAGCACGTCCACCCGCAGGCCGTGCTCCTCCGCGGTCTTCGCGGTGGCCGGGCCGATGCAGGCGATGACGGTGACGTTGTGCGGCTTGCCGGCGATGCCGACCAGGTTCCGCACGGTGGACGAGGAGGTGAAGAGCACGGCGTCGAAGCCGCCGCCCTTGATCGCCTCGCGGGTCTCGGCGGGCGGCGGCGAGGCGCGCACCGTCCGGTAGGCGGTGACGTCGTCCACCTCCCAGCCCAGCTCGATCAGGCCCGCCACCAGGGTCTCGGTGGCGATGTCGGCGCGCGGCAGGAAGACGCGGTCGATCGGGTCGAAGACCGGGTCGTACGGCGGCCAGTCCTCCAGCAGGCCGGCGGCGGACTGCTCGCCGCTGGGCACCAGGTCCGGCTTCACGCCGAACTCGACCAGCGACTTCGCGGTCTGCTCGCCGACGGCCGCGACCTTGATCCCGGCGAAGGCGCGGGCGTCGAGCCCGTACTCCTCGAACTTCTCGCGGACCGCCTTGACGGCGTTCACGGAGGTGAAGGCGATCCACTCGTAGCGGCCGGTGACCAGGCCCTTGACCGCGCGCTCCATCTGCTGCGGGGTGCGCGGCGGTTCGACGGCGATGGTCGGCACCTCGCTGGGCACGGCGCCGTACGAGCGGAGCTGGTCGGAGAGCGCCGCGGACTGCTCCTTGGTGCGCGGGACGAGCACGTTCCAGCCGAAGAGCGGCTTGGACTCGAACCACGAGAGCTGGTCGCGCCGCGCTGCCGCGCTGCGCTCGCCGACCACGGCTATCACCGGCTGGCCGCCGTCCGGGGACGGCAGCACCTTCCCGGCCTTGAACACCTGGGCGATGGTGCCGAGGGTGGCCGTCCAGGTGCGCTGGCGCGTGGTGGTGCCCGCGACGGTGACCGTCAGCGGGGTCTCCGGCCTGCGCCCGGCGGCGACCAGCTCGCCGACGGCCGCCACGACCGAGTCGAGGGTGGTGGAGACGACCGCGGTGACCTCGCTCGCGCCGACCTCGGACCAGCAGGTGGCGGAGGCGGTGCGGGCGTCGACGAAGCGCACGTCGCCGCCCTTGCCGTCGCGCAGCGGCACGCCGGCGTAGGCGGGCACGCCGACGGCCGTGGCGACGCCCGGCACCACCTCGAAGGTGATGCCCTCGGTGGCGCAGGCCAGCATCTCGTCGGCGGCGTTGCCGTCGAGGCCGGGGTCGCCGAGCACCGCACGGACGACCCGCTTGCCGCCGCGCGCGGCCGTCATGACAAGATTGGCCGTGTCCCTGAGAACGGGCACATCGGCGGTTTTTGATGCCTCGTCAGTAACCGTCTGGGCAGGCATGTCCACATGGGCGCGCGCGTGTGTGCGCACCACATCGAGCACCTGCGGATCGGCAATCAGGACGTCCGCGGCCGCAAGTGCCTCCACGGCGCGCAGCGTCAGCAGTCCCGGGTCTCCGGGGCCGGCACCGAGAAAGGTGACGTGCCCGTGCACGGGGTGGTTCGGGGCGGTGGGGTTCAAAGTGCTCGCTCCCCCATAAGACCGGCCGCACCCTTGTCGAGCATCGCAGCGGCGAGTTCGCGGCCCAGGGCCACGGCCTCCTCGCTGGACGACGGCACGGGGCCGGTGGTGGACAGCTGCACCAGCGTCTTGCCGTCGGTCGAGCCGACGACACCCCGCAGGCGCAATTCGGTGACAATCTGCCCGTCGGCCAAGAAGTCGGCCAGCGCACCCACAGGTGCGGAGCAACCGGCCTCCAGGGCGGCGAGCAGGGAGCGTTCGGCGGTCACGGCGATCCGCGTGTACGGGTCGTCGAGCTCGGCGAGCGCGGCGGCGAGGGGTGCGTTGGTCACTGCGCACTCGATCGCCAGGGCCCCCTGGCCGGGGGCGGGCAAAACGGTGTCGGGCTCCAGGTACTGGGAGATCTCCGCGGTGCGGCCCAGACGGGAGATCCCGGCGGCGGCCAGCACCACGGCATCCAGCTCGCCGTCGGTGACGAAGGCGATCCGGGTGTCGATGTTGCCGCGGATGGGCACCGTCTCGATCTCCTTGCCGTGCGCGCGGGCCCAGGCGTTGAGCTGGGCCATGCGGCGCGGCGAGCCGGTGCCGATCCGGGCACCGGACGGGAGGGTCTCCAGGGTCAGGCCGTCACGCGCGATCAGCACGTCGCGCGGGTCCTCCCGGACCGGGACCGCGGCCAGCGCGAGTTCCTCGGGCTGAGTGGTCGGCAGGTCCTTGAGGGAGTGCACGGCGAAGTCGATCTCGCCCGCGAGCAGCGCGTCGCGCAGCGCGGAGACGAAGACCCCGGTGCCGCCGATCTGCGCGAGGGACTCGCGCGAGACATCGCCGTACGTGGTGATCTCGACCAGCTCGACCGGGCGGCCGGTGAGCTGCCGTACGGCCTGCGCCACCTGCCCGGACTGGGCCATGGCGAGCTTGCTGCGGCGGGTACCGAGACGCAGCGGAGGCTGGTCGGCGGTCACTCCGTCCACCGCCGTTGAGGTGTCGTTCATGCCGGCTCCCGTGCAGTGTTGTGCGTACCGGCCCGTGAATCGGCCCGGCTCACGGCGGCGACCGCCTGCGGATCGAGGTCGAAGAGCTCCCGCAGCGCGTCGGCGTAACCGGCGCCGCCGGGCGTGGCGGCCAGCTCCTTGACGCGCACGGTCGGCGCGTGGAGGAGCTTGTCGACGACGCGGCGCACGGTCTGCGCGATCTCCGCGCGCTGCTTGTCGTCGAGGTCGGGCAGGCGGCCGTCGAGCCGCGCGATCTCGCTCGCGACGACGTCCGCCGCCATCGTCCGCAGGGCGACCACCGTGGGGGTGATGTGCGCGGCCCGCTGCGCGGCGCCGAAGGCGGCGACCTCGTCGGAGACGATGGTCCGCACCTGGTCGACGTCGGCGGCCATGGGCGCGTCCGCGGACGCCTCGGCGAGCGACTCGATGTCGACGAGCCGGGCGCCTTCCAGGCGGTGCACGGCGGCGTCGACGTCGCGCGGCATGGCGAGGTCGAGGAGGGCGAGGCGGACGCCCGGCACGTCCGTGCGGGCGGCGGAACCGGCGGCGGCACGTGCGGCCAGCGCGGCCTGGACGGTCTCGACCGTCAGGACCACGCCCATGGCGCCCGTGCAGCTCACCACCACGTCCGCGAGCGCCAGTTCACCCGGCACCGCGGCCATCTCCACCGCCGAGGCGGTGAACCCGGTGGCGCCGCGCGAGGCACCCGGCTCCGTGAGGATCCGCGCCAGCCGCTCCGCACGCTCCAGCGTGCGGTTGGCGACCGCCACGTGCGCCACGCCCGCACGCGCGAGCGTGGCCGCGGCGAGCGAGGACATCGAGCCCGCGCCGATGACGAGGGCGCGCTTGCCCACCGCCCAGTCGGTCACGGCCGCGCCCTCGGCGAGACGCTCCAGGCCGAACGTGACCAGCGACTGGCCGGCCTTGTCGATGCCGGTCTCGCTGTGGGCCCGCTTGCCGACCCGCAGGGCCTGCTGGAAGAGGTCGTTGAGGAGCCGCCCGGCGGAGTGCAGCTCCTGCCCGAGCGCGAGCGCGTCCTTGATCTGCCCGAGGATCTGCCCCTCGCCGACGACCATCGAGTCCAGCCCGCACGCCACCGAGAAGAGGTGGTGGACGGCCCGGTCCTCGTAGTGCACGTAGAGGTACGGGGTCAGCTCGTCCAGGGGCACGCCCGTGTGCCGGGCCAGCAGCGTGGACAACTCGGCGACACCGGCGTGGAACTTGTCCACATCGGCGTACAGCTCGATGCGGTTGCAGGTGGCGAGCACGGCCGCCTCGGTGGCGGGCTCCGCCGCGAGGGTGTCGTGGAGCAGCCGCGCCTGCGTCTCGCGCGCGAGGGCGGCCCGCTCCAGCACGCTCACGGGCGCGCTGCGGTGGCTCAGTCCGACGACCAGGAGGCTCATGCCGGCATCACGGCGGGGACATCCCCGTCCGGTCCCTTCCGGCCGCCCGTGGCCGTGCGCGCCACGCGGGGCGTCGCGGCCGCGGCGTGCGTGCCTTCCTCGCCGGCCTTGCGCTGCTCGTGGAAGGCCAGGATCTGGAGCTCGATCGACAGGTCGACCTTGCGGACGTCGACGCCCTCCGGCACGGACAGCACCGTGGGCGCGAAGTTGAGGATCGAGGTGACCCCGGCGGCGACGAGACGGTCGCACACCTGCTGGGCCGCCCCGGCGGGGGTGGCGATGACGCCGATGGACACCCCGTTGTCCGTGATGATCGACTCGAGCTCGTCGGTGTGCCGGACGGGCAGCCCGGCGACCGGCTTGCCCGCCATGGCCGGGTCGGCGTCGATCAGGGCGGCGACCCGGAAGCCGCGCGAGGCGAAGCCGCCGTAGTTGGCGAGCGCGGCGCCGAGGTTGCCGATGCCGACGATGACGACCGGCCAGTCCTGGGTCAGGCCGAGCTCGCGGGAGATCTGGTAGACGAGGTACTCGACGTCGTAGCCGACCCCGCGGGTGCCGTACGAGCCGAGGTAGCTGAAGTCCTTGCGCAGTTTGGCGGAGTTGACGCCCGCCGCGGTCGCGAGTTCCTCGGAGGAGACCGTGGGCACCGAGCGCTCGGAGAGCGCGGTCAGTGCACGCAGATACAGCGGTAGCCGGGCGACGGTGGCCTCGGGAATCCCTCGGCTTCGGGTCGCCGGTCGGTGAGTTCGGCCAGTTGCCACGGTGCTCCTGCGGGTAGAGCGGGGCTGCGGGCGGCGCCTCGTCCCAGGACCGCCCCGTCCCCCGCAGGCTATGCCTTTGTGAACGCGTGCACAAAGATGGTGTCCGCTTTGTCCGGGCAAAGTGACCGGGCTCACGCGGCCTTTCGGTCCGATCCGGGAACCATTGGCCCCACCACGGCGACAGCCGCGGCAGTCACTCCGGCACCAGGGGTGCACCGACGGCGACACGCGCCCTCACTCCCCTTCGCCACGCCCCCGGATACCCCCGGACACCAACAAATCGCCACATGATGGTAGTCGACTCAGGCACCCAATCCGGCCGGGAGAGACCACCGCTTCTCCCCTCCCCGCGCCCTCTTCCGGATTGGCACAATGACCCCATGAGCCCGCTGCTGCGCCGTAGCGCCCGCAAGAACCCCGCCGACAGCACGGTCACCCTGATCGGCAAGCCCGACTGCCACCTGTGCGAGGCCGCGGAGGCGGTCGTCGCCGAGGTCTGCGGCGAACTGGGTGCCCGCTGGGAGAAGAAGGACATCACCCAGGACGAGGAGCTGTACCGGAAGTACTGGGAGCAGATCCCGGTGGTCCTGGTCGACGGCGCCCAGCACGACTTCTGGCGCGTGGACCCGAAGCGCCTCCGCAAGGCACTGGGCGCGTAGCGCCGTAGCCACCCCATGACGGAGGCCCCCTCTTACAGACAGAGGCCCCCTTACAGGGCGCCGGGGGGCCGGGGCGACACCCCGGTAACCCGCCCTACAGGACGCCGGAGGCCCGGGGGCGACACCCCGGCAACCCGCCCTACAGGACGCCGGAGGCCCGGGGGCGACACCCCGGTAACCCGCCCTACAGGACGCCGGAGGCCCGGGGGCGACACCCCGGCAACCCGCCCTACAGGACGCCGGAGGCCCGGGGGC